>CAYZNC010000043.1:0-26118 GCA_964478555.1 uncultured Bacteroidales bacterium
GTTTAATTCTTACACCGTAACAAGTGCTAAAGTTATTCCAAATACCAATTATGTGTTACAAGGAACTGATTATAGAGCCGAGATTTTTCTGGCAGCTTATGACAGTACCCAAAGTCCCACAATTCTTATAGATGGTAGGACTATAGATGTTAAAAATGGGCGTGGTATTTATACTATGCGAGGTTCTGGTACCGGCTTAAGGAAATGGGCTGGTGTAATTCAGGTTAAATCTACAGATGCACCTACTATTGAACGGCGGTTTAATGCTGAATATATGGTTGCAGAAGCAAATGCAGTTATTTCACCTACCAAAATGAACGTATTTTATCAGGAGGTCGATAATCCGGTGGAAATTTCGGTATCCGGTATACCAGCTAATAAATTATTCCCTTCCATAAGTAACGGCACTATGACAAAAAGTGGTAATGGCTACATTGTAAGGCCTGGCCAGGGGAGTAAATCTGTTATAACCGTATTGGCTGAAATCGATAAAGGGAAAAAGTCCATGGGCTCTATGACCTTCAGGGTAAAAGCACTTCCTGATCCTGTGGCTAAAGTAGGCGGCAAAAAAGGCGGGACTATTTCAAAAAATGAACTTATCGCTCAGCAGTTCGTACTTGCCGATATGGAGGGTTTTGATTTTGAGGCAAGATTCACGGTAACGGAGTTTACGGTATCCATTAAAAAGGGAGGTTTTGATCAGGATGTATCATCCCATTCACAGAGATTTACAGATGCACAAAAGGACCTCTTAAAGAGTTTAAATAGAGGAGACAAGGTAATATTTACGGATATTAAGGCGAAGGGTCCCAGTGGTAAAGTAAGGGAGTTGAATGGGATAATTCTTAAAATTCAATAACATTAAAAGTTTAAGCTATGCGAACCATTTCTGTTTTGACGATTGTATTGACCATGGTTATTTTTGCTTTTGGCGGAAAAACTTTGGCGCAGGATACAAAACCTGAGGTGTATGAAAAAATACACATTCCTCATAAGAAGCCAATTCCTTATCCGGCTACAAGGGAAGCGGATGTGATGTGGTCGAAAGTGATATGGAGGATGATCGATCTCCGGGAAAAGATGAATTTAAATCTGTATTATCCAACCAAACCTATTGGAGAGCGTATGAGCCTCATCAGTCTTATTCTATATGGAGTAGAAAACGAAGGCTTGGCAGTATATAATCCTGATCAGGAGGACGAATTCAAAGTACCTTTGACCAAAGATGAAATTGCTCAGCGCATGGGAAATGTGGCCAAGAAGGTTCAGGTGCAGGATTCAACAGGAACCGGTAAGGATACAACGGTTGCTGGTGAAATGATGTTTGAACAGGTGAAGAAACTGTTGATTAAAGAGAAGTGGTTTTTTGATAAAAATTATTCCACCATGCAGGTTCGCGTAATCGGATTATGTCCAATTCGGGTGTTCCCTAAAGAAATTAAAGGGGTTAATACGGATGATCAAGATAATCAGGAGATGTCAATGAAGAAAGTATGTTGGGTTTATTATCCAGAAGCACGTAGTTTGTTAGCAAGTCATGCTGTTTTTAGCAGACATAACGATGCTCAGCAAACGTCTTATGATGATTTGTTCATGCAACGCCGTTTTAACGGATACATCTATGCAGAGTCCAATGTTTATAATAATCGTGCAGTTTCCGAATATACCACAGGAATTAATGCGTTGCTCGAATCAGAAAAGATTAAAGAATCGCTTACTAATTTAGAACACGATCTTTGGGAATATTAACAGAAATGAATATAAAAGCAAGGGGCTTCGAAAGAGCCCCTTTTTTTATTTTAGATCTTTTGGTGAAGATAGATGAGCCTTTTGAGAGGTGGTCTAAAACAAGTCCTTTGAGTGACTTGGTGCATCCCTTAGGACGCCTTTGTGGTAAAATGTATTTTATTAAACTATAAACCGCATGAGCATCAGCCAGATTTAGGCTTTGAATTATTTAGGTATCGTAGAAGCAAATTGCTAAAGCCTATGGTCAAATCACCTACCGTCTTCTTAAAGTCTTATCCTTTAAAAAGAAAATTATAGATTCGATTTACCAGTTTAGGTTTGGTGAGGGCTTCACCGTAATATCCTTCATTATCGCCATAACCGTAGCCATAATAACCATAGCCATAACTGTATTTCCGGCTGTAGCCATAATAACTGTTAACCTTCACATCATTGATCAAAATACCTACGTTATTCATTTCTCGTTTGGTATATAAATCATCCACCAATTGTAAAACGGATTTGGTGGAATAGTTTTGACGAATTACAAAAATAAATGCATCGGAAAAATGTGTTAATAATAATGCATCCGTAACAATTGCAATAGGCGGAGTGTCTAATACTACAATGTCAAACTCATTCTTGGCTCTTGTAATGAATTCGTCCATACGAGAGGTTTCGATAAGTTCTGCAGGATTTGGAGGAACCGGCCCCGATACTGCAATGAATAAGTTTTTTACATGCGTTGGAAATAT
Organism: uncultured Bacteroidales bacterium; assembly: GCA_964478555.1. Classification (GTDB taxonomy): domain Bacteria; phylum Bacteroidota; class Bacteroidia; order Bacteroidales; family JAAUTT01; genus JAAUTT01. The sequence continues at coordinate 2,484 of CAYZNC010000043.1, forward strand.
CACCTCTTCATATTCTGAACGATTAATCAGATAGGTGCTTAATCCAACTTCGTTTCCAACATTAAAGATTTTGTGAATCCGGGGTTTTCTCAAATCGAGATTAACCAGGAGGGTCTTTTTATTGGATTGAGCTATAATAGCTGCTAAATTTACTGCACAAAAAGTTTTTCCCTCACCCACAATGGTCGATGAAATACAGATGACCCTTTGTTCCTTATCGCGCATAATGTACTGTAAATTTGTTCGCAGCGCCCTAAAGGATTCTGCCAGTGGCGATTTTGGGTTTGAAGCAACCGGTATATCAGACATTTTTTCGTTATGCCCCACCGATCCGTAGATTGGAACCCTGGTTACTTTTTCAACATCTTTGGGCTCAACAATTTTGTCGTTTAAATATTCGATAAGTATGATGATACATAATGGAATCAATAAACCAAGCAGAATAGCCGTGGTTCTACCCTGAGAAAATTTAGGGGAAATTAATACGGCGTTTAAAGGTGAAGCCATATCCAGTACTTTGTTATCGGCAACGTTTGATGCTTTTGTTATGGCTGCATCAGCTCTGCGCTGCAAGAGAAAATCATATATTTTGTCGTTGAGTTTAAACTCCCGTTCGATATTCAGTAAGCGTCTCTCGGTAATAGGGAGTTGCTGAATGTCTTTTTCCACTAGTGCTTGTTGCTTACTAATTTCGTTTAGGGAGATATTAGCGGAATTAATAATTTGTTTGATATTTTCCTTCAATGCGTCGGTTGCGTTTTGAATTTTGGCATTTAAAAGGGCTAATCCGGGATAATTCTGCTGGGCATTACGCGTCAAAATGCTGCGTTCACCATACATTACTGCCAGTTCAGATACCAGTGCATTCAGCAATGGGTCGGATATGCCCATGATTGAAGGCGCGCTTACTTCCCTAAAATCTTTTTTATTTTCGATGTAACTTTGTAAGTATTGGTAATACTTTATTTGCAGGAAAATAGCAGCTTTGTCTTCCTGTACCTTTTTCAACCTATCCATGATGGCTTTTCCTTCTTCTGAAACATCCAGAATTTTATTGGTTAATCTGAAGTTCTGGAGCTTATCTTCTGCCCTGTGCAATGAATCAATTACGGTTGATAATTGCTCGTCTATAAAATTAATAGTGTTGATAGCTGTTCTATTCTTCTCATCGAGTCCATTTCGAATGTATACTGCCATTAGTTTATTTATGTAATCAGCCTCCATGTTTGGGACATGACCAATTGTACTCAGTGTTAGCACCGATCCACGTTTATCATTAGCGGTAACCACCAGTTTACTTTGATAGTAAGTAGCAAGCGTATAAATATCATTGATGATAAAAAAATATTTATTAGGTGTACCTGCTAAATAATCCTTTACTTCTTTTTTTAAGAAGAGCGTGAAATTGAAATTATGATCGAGGTACGGTTCGCCGAATTTCTGTTTCTTACTAACATTAATATTTCCGTCGATCTCCAGTTTGTATTCATTTTTGTTCAAAATGGTAATGTAAATCGGGCAATTTTTTATATTATGGCCTATGGAGTCGTACACTACCGTAAAAGGCGCAGATTTGTAAAGCATGGGTTTTCGCACCCTTCCGACAGAATAGTAACTTACGTCGAAGTTATCAATCTCATTTAAGGTTTGGTAAGCCAACGTAAAAGATTTCAATATGGCTATTTCGTTTTCAATAACTTTTCTGGCACTGTATCTGTCAAATGTGCTTATGAGCAGGTCTACCGATGATTTTTTTTCCTCGCTTACAATTAAAGTTCCATTCACATTGTAAGTAGGTTCTTTATATCGATTTAAGAGGTAAGCGATGGTATAACAAATAAAAATAGAAATAACGAACCAATACCAGTAGTGTAATATTTTGATAATGAATTTTCGTATATCAATCGATTCTTCCTGAGGCAAATAATTTGCGCGATTTTCCATTTTATTTAGTTACATTATTAATCAACAAAATAGCCGTGATTGTAGAAGTAATGAGTGTTAAGAAAATTGAATAATCTGCAACCCGCAACCTGAAAACAGTTGTTTTGTAGGGTTCCACATACACAATATCGTTAGGTTGCAGAAAATATTGTTGGGATGATAATAATTCTCTTTTGGTTAAATCTACCCGGATTGTTTTAGTCCCATTATTCAATGCCCTTACAATCAGAACATTTCTTCTATTACCATTGTATGAAACATCACCTGCTAAGGCAATGGCTTCAAAAATATTGGACCTATCGTTAGCAATGGTATACTGCCCCGGATGGTTAAATTCCCCTACCATTGAAATCTTGAAGCTTACCAGTTTTAATTCAATACGTGCATCATTTACATAGGTGGTAGCTAGTTGCTCAATTTTTTGTTTAGCTTCATCGATGGTGAGGCCAGCAACATATATTTTTCCCAATATTGGCAGATTTACATTGCCTTCGGCATCTACAGAATGCCCAACGATAAAAATTCCTCCTGAGTAAGAACCAAAATTAGATACAACATCCTGGTTAAACATTTCGGTTACATTCTTATCCAAGCTAAGGACCTTAACATATAATATATCAGCTGGTTGTAATTTGTACAAAATCAAATTTTGCTTGTACAAGGTGTCAGTTTCGGGTTTGGAGGTTTGTAAGTAGGTAAACCGTTTGTAATTGCAAGAGCTAAACAAAATAATTGCTAATATTAATAGATATTGAATTTTTTTCATTTTAGCGGTTTTCTTAAAAATTAACTTAATGCTCAAATTTAAAAAGAAATCTTAAATATTATGAATTAGCATCATGGTAATCCGGTATTAATTCAATCTATCCTGCTTAAAAAAGGATACCAATTCCGCAAGCGTTTCCTTCACCGGCTTGAATTTGAAGTCGATAGCGCCCGTAACCTTAGTTGAGGAATAGTATAATTTTTTGTAGGAGATTTCGACAATGGCTCTTGAAATTTGATTAGATGTAGAAAAAAGAAATGAATTTAGTGAAGCTAATCGCCATATTATACCTGATAACCATCGTTTTAAGTAAATTTGAGGAGGTTTAACGTTCAGGTTTCCTGCAATTAACGTAAGCAAATCTTGATAGCAAATATTTTCAGAAGATACAATGAACCTTTCTCCATAGATGTTACTTTCCATGAGTTTTATCATAGTTTCTACTACATCTTTTACATCAACAAAACCTGTTACCCCTTTTGTATAAAAAGGAACTCCTCTTTTAACATTTCTAATAATAGCTCCAGAGCCTTTCTTCCAATTACCAGGGCCAAATATAACTGAAGGGCTGACAATAACGGCCTTTAGGCCTTCTGTAATTCCACGCCAAACCTCCATTTCCGACTTAAATTTGCTAAATGAATAAGCAGACTCATGCTTTGTAGGTTTCCAAGGTACATTTTCAGTAATTTCTGATCCGTCTTCGGTTAAGCCAAGTGCTGCTATTGAGCTTACAAAACATAATTTTTCAATGGATTTGTCGAGGCAAACGTTTACCAGATTAGCAGTGCCTTCCACATTAGTTTCGATTATTTTTTTCTTAAGCCAGGGATTGAAGGAAATGCATGCGGCAGTGTGATAAACCTGTTGTACCCCGTCAAGAGCATCTTCTATTGAAATTGTGTTCAACAAATCACCTTCAACCCATATTATCCTTTGGTATAATTCACTGGCTTCCGTACTATAATAACTGAAAGTTTTTAATATTAAATTTCTGTTGCTGGTTTTGCGAACCAAAACTTTTACCTGATAACCTCTGTTCAACAGGTTTAAAATCAAATGTGATCCAACAAGGCCGGTACCTCCTGTTACAAGAACCATCATAGTTTATTTTTTTTCCAAATTAACTTCTTTCCAAAACCAAGCAAATTATTTGTAAATTTTATATTAACCATTTCTAAAACCCAAACAGGTGAATTATCTAATATTGCATATGGAAAACGTTTGAGGTAGGCAGTTTTAGACTTATTGCCAAGTTCATCTTCCGGTTTAAATAATTTTCCTTCAAATTGAATTCCCTGTATTTTTCCTACAATCTCAGTTTCAAGTACAATTGACCCTGCAACATTCTCGTTTTTAGCAGCTTCGCTAATATGCCTTGTTTCATTGTCCGAAGTAAATACCAGCATATTTTCGTCCTCCAGATAGCAATAAAAGCAATTAGCACACCAGGGAGTGTTATCTCTAACTGTTGCTAATGTCAGAACATGATGTTTCCGAATAAATTCAATTATTTTATGATCAGGTTTTTCCATCGTTGCACATAGGCAAAAATAAGAATTATAATTATGAATGTAGGGCTGTTTCCTAAACTTTAAGTAATCGGCTGGTAGAAATGAATCTCTTTGTTAACTTTAAGAGAGTATCAGCTAACAACATTAATTAATATTGGGTTAACATTTGAATAATATAGGATTGTTATTTTTATTTTGTGTTGCAATATCCTTATTTTCGTGCATAATTAAATTAACATTTTATGTTTTCAGGAATTGTAGAAGAAGCTGCTAATGTAATTAAGCTTAAAAAGGAGATGGATAATCTGCATATTACGATGACTTGTTCATTCGCAGACGAGCTTAAGATAGACCAAAGCCTTTCCCATAATGGAGTGTGTCTTACGGTGGTACGTAAAGTGGGAAATAACTATACCGTTACCGCTATTAAGGAGACTTTACTTAAGTCAAACCTAGGCTCACTTAAGCCAGGTAACAAGGTGAACCTCGAACGTAGCATGAAACTGGACGGCAGACTGGATGGCCATATAGTGCAGGGTCATGTGGATCAGACTGCAGTTTGTAAGGAGGTTTCTGAAGCGGCCGGTTCGTGGTACTTTACTTTTGAGTATGACAAAGCAATGAATAATATTACGGTTGAAAAGGGTTCAGTTGCAGTAAACGGAGTAAGTCTTACGGTGGTGAATTCGCAATCCAATTCGTTTCAGGTTGCCATTATACCCTATACATACGAGCATACCAATTTTCATCAGATTAAGGTTGGAACAATAGTCAATCTCGAATTTGACATTATTGGGAAATACGTTGCCAGGTTGATGGAAAACCGGTTATAAATCTTTTTGGACCATTCGATCGATTAAATAACAATTTTCGAATGAAAATAATTACTCCGAAACAAGTTGCAGTTGGCATTGGCATGTCATCGGCACTGCTTTTCATTTTAATGATCATTTTAATATTCCGTTTTTCAGGTTTGCTCTTTTGGGGAGGTGTTTTTGTCAGCTTTTTATTATTTTTTTTGGTCATCTTCATCCTTACCAATTACCTGATTACAAATTTTATATTTGACAAAATAAAGCCCATTTATAAGATTATTTTTAAAACCGATATTCTGAAACGTGAATTAAAAAATACTGCTGAAAGTGTCGATATTATTGCTGATGTGGAGAAAGAGGTTAATGGGTGGGCAAAAAATAAGATCAATGAAATTGATGAGCTTAAACAATTGGAAAAATACCGGAGAGAATTTCTTGGGAATGTTTCGCATGAATTAAAAACACCCATATTTAACATTCAGGGTTATATTCTCACATTGCTGGATGGGGGTTTGGAAGATACCTCCATCAACAAGTTGTATCTTGAGCGAGCTGAAAAAAGTATTAACCGCCTGATAAATATTGTTGAAGATCTGGAATCGATCTCACGCCTTGAATCGGGGGAACTTAAGCTTGATCTCGAGGATTTTAATATCGTAAATCTTGTACATGATGTTTTTGAGATGCAGGAAATGCTGGTGGAGAAGCAAAAGATTAAACTTGCTTTAGGAGGCAATTATGAAAAACCAGTTAGGGTAAATGCTGATAAGAAAAGGATTATTGAAGTGATGAATAATCTTATTGTAAATTCAATAAAATATGGAAAAACTAAAGGCAAAACGGTTGTTTCTTTCTTCGATATTGGTGACCAGGTTATGATAGAGGTAACGGATAACGGCATTGGTATTTTGGAGAGAGATCTTAACCGGATTTTTGAAAGGTTTTACCGTACCGATAAAAGTCGTTCCCGAGATCAGGGAGGAACAGGTCTTGGACTTTCAATTGTCAAGCACATTATTGAAGCTCATGGGCAGAGTATTACCGTAAGATCTGTGCTGGGTGAGGGTACAACCTTTACTTTTACGCTAAATAAAGCGGAAGGGAAATGATTAAATATATTCTTCGCCCTTTTTGATTTTCACATCGTTAACAAAATCTCTGATTCGCTGTTCATCGTCTTTTTTACAAATAAGCAGAATACCATCTGATTCTACCACAATGAAACCATCTAAACCATGTACTACAGCTAAGTGAGTGGGAGGTAAATTGATGACACAGTTGCTGCTGTTATAGACAAATACATTATTTTTGCTGGTGGCATTTTTTGAATCATCCTTATCCAGATGGGTATAAAGTGAACCCCACGTACCCAAGTCGCTCCAGCCAAAATCTGCACAGATTACATATACGTTTTCAGCCTTTTCCATGATGGCGTAATCTATAGAAATGCTTTTGGAGCTGGGGTACAGATTTTGGATAAATTGCTTTTCCTCAGGCGTATCCAGAAGATCGCTGATGTCCTGAAACTGGGCATTTAGGTCCGTCATATACAGATCGAAGGCGTGCATGATAGAATTTAGCGACCAGACAAAGATACCTGCATTCCAGAAGAATTCACCGCTTTCAAAAAATACCTTGGCCATTTCCGCATCAGGTTTTTCAGTAAAAGTCTTGACTTTACGAATGGAAGTTTTTTGGTTGACAATATCACCATTCACCTGTATGTATCCATACCCTGTTTCCGGTCGGCTTGGTTTTATCCCAATGGTTAACAATGCGTTAGAATTTTGAGTAAATTCAAGACCTTTGGCAACTACGTCGAGAAACTCATTCTCCCTGAGAATTAAATGGTCGGAGGGAGCTACCACAATGTTAGCATTAGGATTTTGTTTCAATATTTTATAATTGGCATAGACGATGCAGATAGCAGTGTTTTTGCGCATCGGCTCGAGCAATATTTGGTCGGCCTGTAAATTTGGTAATTGTTCCAGCACCAGGTCGTGGTAATCCTCATGGGTAACAATCAGAATGTTTCTCTCAGGAATGATTTTTTGAAATCTTTCGTAGGTTTGTTGAAGAAGTGATTTTCCGGTGCCAAAAATGTCAAGAAACTGTTTTGGTCTGGAAGTTCTGCTCAAAGGCCAAAATCTGCTTCCCACACCTCCGGCCATAATGATGCAATAGTGATCACGATTCATAGAACTTCGATTTAATTATTGAAACTAAGATAGAAAATTTATTTCTCTTCAATATTACATGTTGATAACTAAAATTGTTCAATTTTCTATTGGGCGCGAATATCGACATATTATGTAATCCTTCCAAATCTTTTCCGCGAATATTCAAAAGGAATTGAACAGATATTTAATACCTTTGTTTTAAAATTTGTTTTAAAATGTTACCAAAGGGCTTATTTTATTACATGGGGCAATACTTTTTATTAATGTCGAAAGTATTTGCTAAACCCGAAAAGCATAAGATTTATTATAAACAATTCATAAAAGAGATTGAGAATTTAGGAATTAGCTCATTAGGAATTGTTGCTATTATTTCAACCTTTATGGGAGCTGTTATTACTATTCAAACAGCTTATAATACCGAAAATCCATTATTGCCGGCTTATCTTATAGGTGTTGCCGCGCGTGATTCTATTTTGTTGGAGTTTTCTTCAACCATGGTTGCACTTATACTTGCTGGTAAAGTAGGATCGAGCATTGCTTCAGAGTTAGGTACGATGAGAATTACCGAACAAATTGATGCCCTCGAGATTATGGGTGTTAATTCTGCAGGATATCTTATCCTACCTAAAATACTTGCCGCTATGTTTTTTAATCCGATTTTGGCTTTGTTAAGCATGTTTGTTGGGATTTTTGGTGGTTGGCTCGTGGGTACTTGGGTTGGCGTGGTTTCTACGGAGCAATACCTGGTGGGAATTCGGTATGGTTTAAATGCATATTATATCACTTATGCAGTTATTAAAACAGTCGTTTTTGCCTTTATTATTACTTCTGTTTCTTCATATTATGGATATAATGTCGAAGGTGGTTCAATGGAAGTAGGTAGGTCGAGTACCAGAGCAGTGGTGTACAGCTGTGTTGTGATACTTATGTTTAATCTTATCCTAACTCAATTGTTGTTATCATGATTGAATTAAAACATGTTTATAAGGCATTTGGCGATAAAGTTGTTCTTGATGATATTTCGGTGCAGTTTGAAAGAGGGAAAACTAATCTTATTATAGGGCAGAGCGGATCGGGCAAAACAGTGTTGTTAAAATCAATTGTGGGTCTGGTTGAAATTGACAGAGGCGATATTTTTTATAGTAACGTTAATTTTACAAAGCTCGATTTCAATGAGAAAAAAGAGATCAGAAAACAGATTGGAATGTTATTTCAAGGAGGTGCATTGTTTGACTCAAGCACGGTTGAGGAAAATGTGCGATTCCCATTAGATATGTTCACCGAACAAACCATGGAGGAAAAACGGGAACGTGTAAATTTTTGTTTACAAAGAGTACGTTTGGAAAATGTCAATCGTTTATTTCCTTCTGAACTTAGTGGCGGCATGAAAAAGCGCGTTGCAATTGCGCGTGCTATTGCTTTAAATACACAATATTTGTTTTGCGACGAGCCTAATAGTGGACTCGATCCGATGACTTCACTTGTTATTGATAACTTAATTAAAGAAATTACCGAAGAATACGATATCACTACTATCGTAAATACGCATGATATGAATTCGGTGATGGAAGTTGGGGATAAAGTGGTATTTATTTATGAAGGCAAGAAGATGTGGGAAGGCACTAAAGATGATATTTTCTATGCCGACAATAAATATCTTAATGATTTTGTTTTTGCGTCTCCGCTCAGCAAAAAAATCAGAAGCATGGCCAAAGGGTAAGTTATTTCATTTCTGTGTTACAAACTCGATTGTTGTGGCCGTTTCGTTGCCCAATTTATCATAAGCTTTAACGGTAACCTTGTTCTTTCCTGGAAGAGCCTTTATAGAGCCCAAACAAGGCTTCTCAACAGAACCATTTAAACTATAGATCATGTGATCGTAACCTGACGCAAAATCAGTAGCTGCAACAAACAAAACTACATGATTCGGATAAACTGTAAAGTTTTCCCCATTTTCTGTTAATGAGCCTTTGGGAATGCTACTAAACCTTGGGAAAATTATCGGTCCTGAATTGTCCTCTGTTACTTTAAACGAGCTTATATTGGTATTATCAACATTATCAAATCCCATATATCCAATGGTATGCGATCCTTCCTGGCTGATAAAAAATGGGGAGTCGTAAGTAACAAGACCAGCGGTGTCAATTTTATACTGGATCATACTAACGCCCGATTCATTATCGTAAGCCTTTAAATGAACCTTCGTTATATGGTTAATATACACAGTGTCTGAAGTCACAAAAACCGGGCCTGTAAAGCTATAATCCAAGGATGGTCCGGTTAGATCAATGTAGGGAACTTTGTCGGTATTGGTATCTTCAGAGACCTGACTCTTGTTGTTGACATTATCAATCGCATAAGCCTTTACTGAAAATTTGCCGTTGATAGCACTCAACAACACAGGCTTTTCATATAATTTGAATTCGCTGCCATTGATTGAGTAATATACAGCCTTCACACCCGCTTTGTTATCAAGGGTGGTTAATTTAAGTTGCGAATGGCCTGAAGAGAACTCCTTACCATTTACCATAAAGCTTTTACCTATGGTTTCCTGCAGAATAGTTGGAGGAGTCTTATCTACATAAAAATTATAGGCTTCTTGTGACTCTTTGTTCCCGACATTATCAATTGCGTAATAAATTAACTTATGATCACCCTGCTTTAGCAAGGATGTTTTAATTGGCTGGGTATAGTTATGTTCAGGAGAATCATCGAGCTGATAAATCAAATGGGCTATACCGCTTGGTTTATCGGCAGTTGTTAATATTATTTGGGCATTCCCCGAAATAACATCTTCATAATGATCGCCTTTTATTTCAAGTAATGTTTTTGGCAAAGAACGATCTATGGATAACTCAAGCGTTTTCAATAATTCAACGTTTCCCACATGATCAAATGAATAATACTTTAGCACATAAGTCTTTTCTTTGTCGAGTATGATGCGTGAAGTATATTCCTTATATTCAGCAGAGTCAATGGAATACATCGTTTTTTCAACACCGGATAATTCATCTTTTGCTTCGAAAGTTATTTCGGTATTTCCATTCAAATATAGTGTACCACTGCGCTTCATAGGGTGCGTGTTACCAAAATTTATTGCAGTTTGCGGAGGGCGGCTATCGGCATATATTTGAAATACCACATCCTGTTTGGGAAGTTTTACAAGTAGTGTATTCCTATCCACTGCCCACGGATGGTGAATAGTATTAAGTCCTTCAGAAGTAAAATGAATTGGGTGAGGATATTGAGCATCATTATTTCTTAAGCATACAGCGCTATCCTTTTTATTTTCCGACGTAGGACTCATTTGAAGATATAGTGGCAGTGATTTTTGTATATAAAGTTTTCCTTCAGGTGAGTGGTAGATTTTTCTTTCGTGTTGCGGCTGTTTTTGGGAAAATACAAGTATTGAGGTATTCACCAAAAACAAGAAAATAAAAAGTCCATGGATTTTCATACTTAAGATTATTGATGGGCTATGAATTTAAAAGGAATGGTAAGCATGCTTTCAAACTCTTTGCCTGTTGATAGAATGTCCTCATCCATGTCCAGATGATACCACGCAACTGACACTTCAAAACCTTTCTTTTTTATTTCTTCAAGTTTAATCAAAATATCAAGTATAATCTTTGATGAAGCCGTATTAAAATAGTTAAGTTTAACGAAAAATTCCGTATTCGGATTGGGCTGTTTTATGTACTCCTCCATCCATGCAAAAACAGGAGCAAAAAAGGAAAACACATCTTCAGGAAGCGAAATACCAGAGATCTCGAATTTATTCTTCTCTTTATCCAGAATTATTTTCGGAGTTGCTTCTCCTTCCTTAATAGTTAACGGTTCCATGTATTTTAATTTTTGTGATGGTTATTTAAGTTCGTTATCTTTCCTCTATTAGTCTTACCCACCCTTCGGTGAAAGGGACATAGTCAAATGGTATTTGTAAAATGCTTGCTAATTCTTTTCCGGTGGATAACATATCTTCATCTACTTCAAAATAGTTCCAAATGATCCTGGCTTCATACCCGCTGGTTATTAATTCTTCAAGCATGGTAAGAATATCAATTATGGCTTTTGTGGAGGCAGAATTAAAGTACATGAGTTTGATGTTTAACTCTGTTTTGGGATTTGGTTGTTTAAGGTAATCCGCAATCCATTCAAATACCGGAGCATAAAACCCATGAACATCTTCCGGCAAAGAATTTCCCGATATTTCAAAATGGTTTTTTTCTTTGTCCAGAATAACGGTGGGACATGACTCCACATCTTTGATAATTAATCGTCTCATAAATTTTATTTAATGAGGTGTTTTTGTATGGTCGATAAAAATGTTTTAAGGTTAATAGGCTTGGATATGTAATCGTCACAACCTGCTTCTTTACATTTGGCTATATCATCTGATTTGCTGGTTGCTGTTTGAGCAATGATGGGCAATTGCTGGTTAAAGCTTCTGATTTGCCGTGTAGCATCGAGACCATTTAAAACCGGCATATAAATATCCATCAATACCAAATCGACTTTATTATTTTTACAAAAATCCACAGCCTCCTGGCCGTTCATTGCCCTGAATAGTTCAATTTTTGTTGGTTTCAAAGCTTCAGAAAGAAGGAAATAATTAGTCTCTGTGTCTTCTGCAATGAGTATACGCTTGTCCTTCCATAAAAGTTCCGACTTACTTTGACTCGTAATTTCTGTAAGCGGCAAAAACTTAAAACCAATAACCAATATATCATCTACCTGCTCGTATTTGCCTTTCCAGTTATCATAATATTCTTCGAGCATTCTTTTTTGTTCCGGCAAAGAGTTTTGATGAATCTCAAGAAGGTATTTTCTGAAATTCGAGCTGAAAATTTTATAACCTTTATCGCCGCCCAACTGATCATAGTAACCATCAGAGAAAATATAAATTAAATCATCTTTCTCCAGTGTGATTTCCTGATTAGTAAAAGATTTGTCGGAGGTTCTATAGACGCCTATGGGCATTCCATCAGCGGCCACTTGCAAAAGCTCTCCTTTTCTTATAATATACATAGGATTGTGAGCACCGGCAAATTGCATTTGTTTGTGTTCAAAGTCTATTACACAAAGGGCAATATCCATACCATCCTTATTTTCGTTTGGTTTGCCCGACTGATGCAGCGATTGAATAACTTTTTCTCTTAATTCATTTAAAATTTCATTGGCATTCAAGGAACGAACGTGCATATTAAAAGTCATCCTGTTCACAATATCGTTGAGAAATGCCACACCAAGCATACTCATGAAAGCACCTGGAACGCCATGCCCGGTACAATCAGCAGCTGCGAGAATGACGATACCCTCTTTTTGTGTCATCCAGTAAAAATCGCCGCTTACAATGTCTCTCGGGCGAAACAGGATAAAGTGTTCCGGCAATACCTTCTCGATTTTTTGAATGGGTGGAAGAACTGCCTTTTGTATGCGTTGTGCGTAAAGAATGCTATCGGTAATTTTTGTTTTCTGTTTTGTTACAATGTCACGTTGTTTCTCAATTTCTCCTTTTTGTTCAATAATTTGCAGGTTACTTTTTTCAAGTAAGTTGTAAGCTTTTTTCTTCTCGCGCAATTGCTTAAAAATGAATACTGAAGAAATGATGACCAAAATTAGGAAAAGTGTTAACGAAAGTATGATGATATAGGTGTTTCTTTGCTTTGCTTCCTGCAGTCTTACTTTCGACTGAAATTCCTTTTCCTGAAGTATCGTATATTGCTTTTGTTGATCCAGAAGTTGTAATGTAAGCTGCTGCTCCTTAGTCATTTTTTGGATTTTGCTGTCTTTTGATTTTAATTCAACATCTTTTGCGGATACTTCACCTTCTGCCTGTTTAGTGCGTGACTCGAATTTTTTTATTTCTTCTTTTTGCAGATGACTTTTGATAGAAGCCGCGAGGTCAAAAAACTCTTTTGCTTTATTGGAATTTCCCAGTTTTTCATAATTCTCCGATTCAATTGCGTAGCAATTTTTTAATGAAATCATGTCCGTAAGTTCCTGTGCCACAGCCAGAGCCTTATCTGCGTTTTGATTTGATTCAGTGTAATTCTTCTGATTTTGTTGAACCTGAGCAATATTGATGAGATCGGCTAAAATATCAGGCTTTTTGCCTTGTTTTTCACTAATTTTCAACGACTTTTTAAAATATATCAATGCCTGGTCATTATTGTCCTGTACCGTATACATCATGCCTATGTTTAAGCACAAATTTTTTACGGCATTTAAATTACCAAGCCCCTCATTGCTCTTAATAGCTTTTTGAAAATATTCAATTGATTTTGAGAAGTTTTCCTGATCCTTATATAAGAATCCTAACTTGGATTGGCAGCGAGCTGATTCAAGCAAATTTCCTTCTTTTTCATATTTTACAAGCTGACTCTCCAGCTCCTGAATACTTTGTCCTATTTGCTGCGAGGAAATTGCCTGAACCCTTAGAACCAGAAAGATAGCGAGCAAGATAAGGATGTAATTTTTCATGTTAGTGAATAATTGTTGTATTTGTTAGATGCTGCTTTCAATAAATTTTACCTAAAATATCACTTTATATAAAGTTAAAAAAATTAAAGTTGCTTCACAATGGGTAAGCAAATAAATTAATAGCTTGGGGTTAAAATTTAAGTGTTATAATGATGGGTTCAAATATGTTGCTGAATTAACAAAAATTTAATTGATAATTTTGCTTTTTTTTTATAAATTTAAGCTTAGTAATTAACAAAATTGTTATGTCATGGAAGACCAAAATGGTACATTAAGAAAAGCATGTGAGGAAACAGCCCAATTTTTTAGAAAACTTGATAATTCCGAATTCAGTGAAATTAAGTCAAAGCTTGATTTTGTTGTAGGAAGTTATGATTTTGATAAAAATCCGGTGGGCCTTTATGAAATTGGTCAACAAGCTTTAGAAATCCTAAAAGATATTAAAGCAAAAAGTCCAAGAAAAGTTAGTAAGCAGCTTGTAAGTAACTTAGAGGAAAATCTTAAGAAATAAAAAACGAACCTTTCCTAGTCGTTTAAGCTCTCCTTAAGGCTGTGTGAAAAGACCAAAATTGACTCCCAATCCGCTTGGAAGAGGATTTTGCGGCTACATGACTGTAAGTCGGTTCCCTTAAGAGCTCTTAGGGGATTTAGGGGTGGATTATGTTTATCTGGAAAACAAAATCGTAAGCCGTAAGCATTGTTACTTACGACTTACGAAAACTATGTATACTAAAGGACAATCAATATTAATGGATTCGATTATTATATATATTCCAGGCTACATAATTAACTATGTTTGTAGCAAAGTAAACATCCTGCAATGAACTTGATAGATTACTCAGTACGATTATAGATGGCCCAATGAGAGCAGAAATTGTGGTGGTTGTACCGTCGTCAAAGGTTATCTGTATATCTCTGTTTCTAAAAATAGATATCTCACCCGTGCTGCTGGCTTGATCTATGATTTGAATTTTAGCTTTGGTTTGCAGAACACCACCTACAGAAACGGTGAATGAGTCCGTAACCGAAGATTTTTTAAATTCTACGTTACCAATATCAAGGATATATTCTCTTTCGCGAAATTTTGAACCCTGTGTTTTAATAAGATTTACCGTTTCTTTTAAGAAGGTTTCCGTTGCATTTGATAAAGAGAAACTCCATGAAGCGGTGTCGCCAGAGTTTACATTAGATTTTAAACTGTAACCGTCAGGAAAAGTAAATGCAGAGGCGTACGTAAAATTCGAAGGGGACGTAGCATCAGTTTGAATATCTATATTTCCAACGGATGTATCATTAACCGCCAGGCCTGCCGTTAACTTATAATTGTGCAGGAAACCCATGGTGTAATAGAAATCATAAGCCGTTGCTGAAATTACAAAGTTGTTCTTAAGTGTGCTGTCTGCCGGAACAACCGTTTGAAATCTGTTAGGATGAAATATTTTCTCCGATGGTAACTTAACGATAAGTATACTGGTATCGCCTGTTTTTGTAAAAAGCTTGGACAAACAGCTAAAGCACCAGTTATTAAAAGTTACAGGTTTATATTCATAGATACCCTTAATGGCATTCAGCGTTATACTGTCTTTAAAAATTGCATTATCAAGGAGAGATTCCGATTTTAGTGAGCTATTAAGGTTGAGAACCTCATATCCACGAGAACCAGCGATGGCATTTACAGCCTGACTTAATTTTTCCGTATTTGTATTAAGAGATGCTCTAAGCGAACTATTGCCAGGCACAGATTCGCGTTGTTTGGAACACTGCCAGGACAGCATGCTTAATAAAAGTATTCCTGATAAAATAATATTTCTTTTCATAGGACTAATTTTTAATGATTAATAATGGTTTATTGTTTTACTCCTAATTTCCTAATATATACACGATTGTTAAAAAAGAAAGATGATTCTTTTAAAAATAAAAGCGGTAGAATTTCTTCATTCGTAAATTGATTTAAACGTTCATGTTCCGAAAATTTCCGAAATATACCTCATGGTTCATATAAATGATATTTTGGTAAAATATCCGTTTCATATACCAGTAAGTAGTAGTAAATAATAAACACCTCAAGGGTAAAAAATGTTGCTGAAGAATTCTAAAAAGTTGCGCAAATATTATGCCGAAGTTCAAGCTAAAATGTAACTTTTAATTCTTTTAAAGGAAAAATACAAGATATTGTGAATGAAATAAAATCAAAGACTTTTCAATAAACTTTTGCAGATGAAAACGCAGATTTTTGCAGAAGTATATCATAAAGTTGGAAAGTTCCGTGTTTAGAAATATGCTGCGAAAATCTGCGGTCCTAATCGGTGAGAATAAAATGTTATTCTTCGATGATCACTATTTTTTCAATCTTATCTCCTGCCCGGATAGAGTCAATTACATCAACTCCTTCATAAACTTTACCGAAACAAGTATGCTGACGGTCGAGGTGTTTGGTTTGTTCCCGGCTTAAACAAATGAAAAACTGTGAGCCTCCGGTATCTCTTCCTGCATGTGCCATAGACATTACGCCCCGATCGTGATATTGGTTACCGCCGTTGAGTTCGCATTTAATTTTATAGCCAGGACCACCTGCACCGGTACCATTAGGGCAACCTCCCTGAATTACAAAACCGGGAATTACACGGTGAAAAGTAAGGCCATTGTAAAAACCTTCCTTACTTAATTTAACAAAGTTGGCAACTGTACCAGGTGCATCTTTATCAAAAAAATTTACCTTCAACAATCCTTTTTCAGTATGAATTTCAGCTTTAATCATAATTATTCGCTTTTTTTGAATTAAATAACAAAATTACATTTATTTCCCGATGGGTCAAGCGTTGATGTTTAAATTCAATTTCTTTTCCAAATTCTTTACCGAATGGAAACTATATTTTTCGGTAGCGGTTTCCAAAGTAACCTTGTCTTTTTTAACTGTAAGGGTTAAATCATGCTGTTGTATTTCATTATAAAGAAAATTGGCAAGCAAAAACGCTTTTTCCACACCATCACCACGCAGAAAATTCCATACTTCATCTGGTTGAGCGAGTCTGTTTCCATCATAGATCGACTCGTTGGTAATTTCAGATATCAGTTTATATGCTGTTTCAACGGTTTTTCCTTTCAAACCCTCCAGTGAAACGGGGTTTCGTTCCAGAGCAGCTTTTACAAAAGGTTTCCAGTTTATTTTACCCATCTCTCTGGCGGCAAACAATGATAATAAGGCAAGTTCGTTTTCGTTAGCCTTCTCTGATATTAAGGCAACAATTTCTTCCCGGGACTGACTGATATTGATGTTTAATCTTTCAACAGGTATAAATTGTTTGTTTATTTCCGGAAGTTGCGGTTTAACATTTAAAAATTCTGCAAGATCACTGAAGAGTAATTTAATTTGTTCCTCATTGTTACATTGGGCTGCCTTAGCCTGCTTTAAGAAATAATTTACAATGACCTCCAAACTTGAGTTTTTATTTTCCTCCAGAAAATTCTCCACATCCTGGATGATCAAACGATTCTC
The DNA here is from genome assembly GCA_964478555.1 of uncultured Bacteroidales bacterium. Taxonomy (GTDB): domain Bacteria; phylum Bacteroidota; class Bacteroidia; order Bacteroidales; family JAAUTT01; genus JAAUTT01. Next base: position 19,682 of record CAYZNC010000043.1, read on the forward strand.
CAATGGAGTCAAGCTAAATTCTTCATCATCGATCTCACTCATTAAAACATCACGCGAGGCTGAAAAATTGGTTTTGGAACTATGTTCATATTCAAAAACAACCTCCATTCCAATATAATAATCGTGTTTATTCATGGTATGCCGATATTGAAAACACTTTTTAAACTTCATGTGATAACGGAGAAAATTTATAAATACATCCGGAGAAATTTTGGAAGTAAGAAATTCTCCAAGTTTTTCAGCAAAATGTTGATACGCTTCAATATTAATAGTTGCTTTTTCGTAGATGTGATGGATATAGCCCGAGATATGGGAAACAATAGTTACCTTCTCATTTTCGAGGGCTCTTCGTGCTTTGGTAATCATGGAGGTACCGTTGAACCACATCTTTTTTGTAACTATCCTGCGGTTATTGGTAAGTATACCCTCGTTTACATCGATAAAGTTTTGTGAATGCAAGGGGGTTCCCATGAGAAAGATTTGCTCCAGTGGAATACCTCCAACAATAAAAAGTGCTGCAGCATAAAGTACAGCAAGTGAAACACATTCCCCCGCGCCGTTATCGAAGGTTTCTTTAAAGTGAAAAGCTGTCATAGCTTCAACTGTCTCCGTTTTCCAATACGGGATCGTTTCGCTGGTATATTTATCGAGTCCGAAATGTCGCCTTATATTAATGTCAAAATAGTATTTATCACCTTCATAACCGAATAAGGCATTGGATTGTTTTAGAATGTCCATGTCAATAAAATCCTTGAACCTTTCTATTTCTTTGTCTTTTTTAGTGAGCCCCCAGGTATCCAGATCGAGATTAAATACATAGTGATCCATAATGTATTGCTTGATCCTGTTTACCTTATAATTGAACGATTTCTTTTGAATATCTTTAAACCAATCGTCGTCTCGCCATGTCCAAATGATAGGACTCATAATATTTGCGATAACCAGGGGATAAAGCAATTCGGGGAAAACAAAAATTTCCATGTCGGACAAGGTAAAAGCAGAGGAATATTTTTCCAATGTTGTTTTGTCGGAAAAGTCAGGTATTAAAGGCATTGCTTGTTTAAAATTTAGTAATTCTTTCACGTATAAAATTAACTAAAATTATTAACCTTTTTTCTGATAAGATTTTTAAAGCTCCATAGAAATTCTACAGCGGATTAAGAAAAAGAAAACCCGGATAATTTTTATCCAGGTTTTCGAAACTTTATGGAACAGAACCCATTCTAACTATTATACAAAGTATTATTTGTCAATGTCTTAAATTCGAATTAATTTGGCTGATTGCTCGCCTGAATTGGTTACAATTTTGATAACGTAAGTGCCCTTGGGTAATTTTCCCAGATCGATTTGTTCATCGAGAACGCCTGTTTCAAATATTCCGAGATTCTTTTGCATTACGGTTGCACCCACTATATTCACAACAACCACTTTAACCTGTGTTTTTGCTGCTAAACCTATGGTAACTCTTATCTTAGCACCTTCCAACGGATTGGGGTAAATTTTCAATTTACTGTTTTCAACGCTGGCAATTTCTTCAGCAATTTCTGAATCGTCTAAAGCGCTTTTTAAGGTAATATTGGGAGTTGGAGGCGTACCCATACCGCCGCCAAAATAAAAACTAAGATCAGGAGGTTGGTTATATGCTACATTTTGCCATGCAATACCCAAGCGGTACATTTTGTCGTGCATGAGGGTATACATCCTGCGAGTAGTAGGTACATTGGTAGTGAAAATGATAAGTTTCGAATTGTCGCTTGAGTGAAGGATCACTTCTTCTCTCCAGTCACCTAGAATATCGGCTGATAAATTGGGTGTGGCTTTTGTACCATTGCAAGCAGTTGCGGTAGCATAGTTGTAAAAAGTTACCAAGCGCCCGCTAACATAACTATCCATGGTTGTCCCGCTGAGGGTTGCACGCTGGTCAGTGCCATCCCACCATACTCCGAAACAATCTGATGATGGCTGAGTTGAGGAAATGGTTGATCCGGTGCAGGAATATAGTCCTGTTCCAGCAGCCCAGCATTCGACACCTTTATGATTGGGATCAACATCCGCTGCCATAGCTCTGCCAACGTCTCCTGTTGCAGCAAACTTCCATATTACGGACCCTGTATTTGCATCACGAAAAGTCGCTCCAATACCACCATTAGTTGCCCCATCTTCATGAGCTTGCCATACCTGGTAGCCGGATCGGGAAGGATCAAAAACACCGGTATGCAAAGCGTCACCATGACCTAAACCGGTTGTATATTTTCCGGCCCCATTGTGATCAATGCAGCATGCGCCATAAATTATTTCATCGTATCCGTCTCCATCGACATCAGCAACATTCAAGCTGTGACATCCCTGGCCAGCGTATCCGCTATTGCCACTGGTGTTACTGTCAAATGCCCATTGTTTTGTGAGTGAACTTCCATTCCATTTATAGGCCACTAAATAGCATCTTGTATAATAACCGCGGCACATAACGAGACTTGGAGTTTTGCCATCGAGATAAGCAACACAAGCAAGGAAACGATCAACACGGTTTCCGTAGGAATCGCCCCAGCTAGAAACAGTACCTCTGGCTACTTCATAATTGATGGTTTGAAGTTCTTTTCCGGTTGGTCCGCTAAAAATGGTCAGATATTCAGGACCGGTAAGAATATAACCACTTGAATTTCTATAATCAGTAGCATTATTGGTACCAGCTGCTGCTCCAGTTAGATAAGCACCAGTACCATCTTTTGTTCCTGGCGCAGTTTTGCAAACAACTTCTGCTTTGCCGTCACCATCAAAGTCATACACTAAAAACTGGGTGTAATGTGCCCCTGCCCTGATATTTTTACCCAGATCGATTCTCCATAAGCGTGTTCCGGAAAGGGTATAGGCATCGAGAAATACATCGCCGGTATATCCGCTTTGTGAATTGTCCTTGGAATTGGAAGGATCCCATTTTACTACGATTTCATACTGGCCATCACCGTTAAGGTCACCTACACTGCAATCGCTTGGACTGTAGGTATAGGCAACACCGTCTGGTGTTGTACCACCCGCAGGTATTGAAAGGGCAACTGTCTTGTAAAAATCGGACCAAACACTGGTCGTTGCGGATGCAGCCTGTTCTGTACCACCTATCACTGCTCTAATGTAATAAGTAGAACTTGTAGTACCCGATGCATCAGTGTAATTGGAGGCACCTGTACTGGAAATAGTGGCAATCTTAGTTCCACTGCGATAAACGTTATAACTTGCTGTTGTAAATTCGGTACCGAGTATCCTCCAGCTGAGAAATACTCCGCTACTTACTTTCATGGCTACCAATCCCCGATCGAGTTTTTCCATTTGCCGCTGTCCGTTAACGATTCCTGCTGCCAATAGAAGACAGCCAATCATAAACAATTTTGTAAAATTTTTCATAAAATTGATTGTTAGTTAAATTGTTAGTTAATATACTAAGTTAAGATTTGGACAATCCATGCATGGTTTGCCCAAAATCTTACTTTTTTAGTCAAGTTAAAAGTAGCTTTGGCAAATTGCTATATCAATATTTAAAATGCGAATATATTTACACAGAATGATACAAATATGTAAATTAATATTTTTTAATATAAGGTTGTTTATGAATGACATAAGGAATAGATGAGCTTCTATATGTTACAAGTGTGGGTGACAGGAAAATTTGATATGGGCTGAAAACAACAAAAGGCAGATGTATGCACTTACACCTGCCTTTTGTTGTATGCGATGTTTAAATCAAACAGAGGGGTTTTCTTCCTCAACTTTTCTTTTAAGCAAAGATCTACGCTCAAAGATTCCCATAACCAACGCAATTATTGCCATTATAAGAAGTACATTAATGTTACCTTCTATTGGATAATACCCCTTAAATCCAATAATCCAAAGGATAATGAATAATCCGGATACAACAAAAAGTAAACCTCCCATAAAAATAGTAGTATTTAGTTTCAGATAGTTTATTTCATTGCTCACTCTTTTAACCTATCCATTAAAGCTTTCCGCGAAAAGAAAATTCTGCTCTTCACCGTTTCAGGGTTAATATTAAGCTCATCTGCTATCTCATTATATTTTAATCCTTGCAGATGCATTTTAAAAATGATGAGAAAATCTTCTTTTAAATGCTCCATGTGTTGGCCAAGAGCTTTGGCAGCATATTCCAGATCATAATCATCAGAGCCGGAGATTAAGAAATGATCCAAGTCCTTAGGATATCCCGTTGTCAAATAATTGTTACTGATATATATTTGCTGCATGGTTGTAAACATCCAAACTTTGAAGTTATGACCCTGAACAAAACGGCTTCGGTATTTAAGCGCTTTCAAAAAAGTTGCATGTAAAAGGATCTGCGCCTTTTTTTTATCAAATGTGAGACTAAATGCAAAACTTTCCAGACTATTTGTCAAGGATAAAAATTTATAATTGAATTCAATGAGTGTCATCTGATATTATTTTTAATTAAAATCAATGGTATATGTTTAATATTCAGGACTTTCCTTTTTTATTTTTCTTTTAAGATTTGAAACATACTCAAACATTCCCATTATTGCGGCAATTAAAGCCATCACTAACAAAGGAGTTATATGGCCTGCCAGGTGATAATATCCTTTAAATCCCATAATCCATACCACAACAAACAGACCCGACACAACAAAAAGTAAATTACTCATGATAGGTTATTTTAAAATTTATTATTAATGAATTAGGATTGCTTTTGTCACCAAATTTTATCTTCTTTTTTAAAAAATATAATCCAATGCAGCTAATATTTTCATTTTATCATACAAAAATTTACATTAATCAAAAGAATATCAATCATATATACAAATGACTCAATTACTTCTGTAACATAAAAATTGTTTATTAACATATTAAATAGTTAAATAAAATATAATCCGTTTTAAATTAGGGTGAAAACTGGTTAAGTTGTATAACTATTATAAAACAAAGTTGATCATCTTTAGAGCTATAAGTGTTACAAAACTTTCAAAAAAGTTTACATGTTTCACACTTTCCCATGAATTAATTGTTTAATTAAACAATTGTAAGTACGCTCAGCGTGTATAAAAAATGTTAATTTTTCTTAACTTTGATAAACAATGAAAATAAAGAGGCATGGGCTGTTCAAACAAACTAAATTGAATTACCGTATGTGATACTCAGCAGTAAGTAATTTAAATTTTAAAAATAATGATACAAACGTCATGAGTATCAAGCATTTTATGAACATTTATAAAAAGAGTCTTTTCATCTGGCTTGTATTTTTTCCGCTAACGTTATCTGCACAGTTTTATCAATCTGGTAACGATCCGGCTTCTATACACTGGAAACAGATCAAAACACAGAATTTTCAGATTATATTTCCCCCGGAGTTTGAAAAAGAAGCCAACCGGCTTGCTAACACACTTGAGTATATCTATGATTATGAAGGTAAAAGCTTAGGTCACAAAGTACGAAAAATATCAATCATTCTGCACAGCCATTCTGCTTTTTCAAACGGGGTTACTTCCTGGGCTCCAAAGCGTATTGAACTATATACAACCCCTCCTCAGGATTCGTACGCTCAGGACTGGCTTGATCAGCTTGCAGTTCATGAATTACGTCATGCAGTTCAAATCGATAAACTGGATCAGGGATTTACCAAAATACTGTCGCTCATTTTAGGGCAGCAGGCCATTGGAGGAGTGGCAGGATTAATTCCACGGTGGTTTCTGGAAGGAGATGCTGTAAATACAGAAACAGCATTGACATCCACCGGTCGTGGCCGGCAGGCTTCCTTCGAAATGGAAATGAAAGCCCAGGTTACCACGCTTTCCAGGTTATATTCGTATGACAAAGCTTTACTGGGCTCCTACAGGGACTTTATTCCGGATCAATATGGGTTAGGTTATCCATTGGTTGCCTGGTCGCGAATGAAATTCGGTGAGTCGGTTTTTGATAAAGACTTAAACTTTGTTGCCCGGAATCCTTATTTATTAGCTTCTTTCCCGCTTAGCCTGAAAATACAAACCGGCTTGCCGAACCGGAAATTATATAGAACAGCTTTCGGCGATTTGAAGCAAAAATGGGAAAATCAACTTTCATCTACGCGCGAAATACCTGTGCTGACATGGAATACTGCTGATAAGAAGTGCTTTACCAGTTATCGTTTTCCGCAAATTGTCAATGATACCACCATGCTCGTTGTAAAATCGGGTATGGATCAGTTAACACAATTTGTACTATTGTATAAAAACGGAAAAGAAAAAATTATTCATACCCCCGGAAGCTATTCCAGTGACAATTTTTCGTATGTGGAAGGAAAGTATACCTGGGCTGAAGAAATACCCGATATACGCTGGAGCAACCGGAGTTTTTTTTGCATTAAGATTGGTGATATTGATGAACACCAGGTAAAAATGCTGACCAGGCACACGCGATTTTTCGCTCCGGCACTCTCG
>CAYZNC010000044.1:0-19410 GCA_964478555.1 uncultured Bacteroidales bacterium
TCTTGCATCTATCCTCTATTCTTCTGTTTTGTCCGACTTAATGAGAATTGGTTTCCTGCTTCTGTCAAAATAAACAGTGTGCAGCAGGTGATGCGATCTTTCACTAAGCGGAGCTCCCAGATATTCTTTATAAAGCTGAATGATGAAAGGGTTTTCATGCGATTTGCGGATTGGTTTCCCTGCATCCTCACGGTATATGGCTAACTGGCGCTTTTTGATTATTTCGAGGTTCCCATGATGAAGTGGCTGACCACCGCCGCCAATACATCCACCCGGACAAGCCATAATTTCAATTGCGTGAAACATGGATTTTCCATTACGGATATCTTCCAGCAGTTTTCTTGCATTACCTAAACCATGGGCTATCCCAATATTCAGTTTTAAGCCGTCAAAATCGATCGTTGCCTGGCGGATTCCTTCCATACCACGTAATTCCGTAAAATCAACTTTTGGCAATTTCTTTTTGGTATACAATTCATAGGCTGTTCGAACAGCTGCTTCAATTACACCACCGGTTGTTCCGAAAATTACGCTGGCGCCCGTGGACTCCCCTAAAGGCTGATCGAAGTCCTCATCTGGTAAAGAAAGGAAGTCGATATTCGATTGCTTAATAAGCATTGCCAATTCGCGGGTTGAAATGGAGTAATCAACATCCGGGTTTCCATCCACTTTGAATTCATCTCTTGAACATTCATATTTCTTTGCCAAACAAGGCATAATAGATACAACAACCATATCCTTGCGGTTGACACCAATTTTCTCGGCAAAATAATTCTTGGCGATTGGCCCGAACATTTGCTGAGGCGATTTAGCTGTAGATGGTATCTCCATCATATCAGGGAACTGATGTTCAAAGAATTTTACCCAGGCCGGACAGCATGAGGTGAGAATAGGGAGATGTACCGATTTATCTCCTGCCAAATGTTTGGAAAGACGGTTCAACAATTCTGTACCTTCTTCCATTATGGTGAGATCGGCGGCAAAGTCTGTGTCAAACACATAGTTAAAGCCTAATCGACGGAGCGCTGCAACCATTTTTCCGGTAACCAGTGTTCCGGCTTCCATACCAAATTCTTCACCCAAAGCAGCACGAACAGCTGGTGCAGTTTGTACTACAACTGTTTTGGTCGGATCGGCTAATGCACGTACTACTGAATTGGTGTGATCTACTTCAGTTAAAGCTCCGGTTGGACAAACGGCCACACACTGTCCGCAATAAGTACATACGGAATGGTCAAGGTTCATTTCGAATGCAGGTGAAACTACCGACATAAACCCGCGATTGATAGCTGATAGTACGCCTACTGTTTGTACCTCATTACACATCATCTCGCAGCGGCGGCACATGATACATTTATCCATATCGCGGATAATAGAAGGAGAGGTGTCCTTACGATAATGCGATTGTTCGCCAGTATAGTGTAATTGACGGATACCCATTTTTTGTGCCAGTGATTGCAATTCGCAATTACCTGATTTAGCGCAAACAAGACAATCCGTTGGGTGATCCGAAAGAATGAGTTCCAAAACTGTTTTTCTGGCATTCAGTGCTCTGATCGTATGTGTTTTAACAACCATTCCTTCAGTACAATCGGTAACACAGGCCGGTGCTAAGTTGCGTCGGCCTTCTACTTCAACCACGCAAACCCTGCATCCTCCCGGACGATTTTCGATAGGCATATCACCCAGCTTGAAGTAACACAAGCTTGGAATATCAATGCCAACCGAATGGGCAGCTTTCAGAACAGAAGTTCCCTCAGGTACTTCCACCTGTTTATTGTCAATGGTGAGTTTTATATTGTTCATATATTGAATTTCACTTAATTTTAGTTAATAACAATAGCATTGAATTTGCAACGTTCAATACAAGCCCCGCACTTAATACAGATTTTGGTATCAATAAAATGAGTCTGTTTACGCTCACCTGATATAGCATTGACAGGACAATTACGTGCACAAGCAGTACATCCTACACAATTTTCGGGGATTATCTCATATTTCATGAGTGATTTACATCTGCCTGCGGGACATTTGTGGTCTCTAACATGCGCCAGGAATTCAGGCATAAAATTATCCAGGTTAGATAATACAGGATTCGGAGCCGTCTGACCTAACCCGCAGAGGGAGGTATCTTTAATGACTGCTCCAAGGTAACGGAGACGATCGATATCTTCTTCACTACCTTCCCCTTTGATAATTTTATCGAGAATTTCGTTTAGACGCTTCGTACCTATACGGCATGGAGCACACTTTCCGCAGGATTCATCGACGGTGAAATCGAGGAAAAACTTTGCCATTGCTACCATACAATCGTCTTCATCCATCACAATCATTGCGCCTGATCCCATCATTGATCCGTTGGCTATCAGGTTTTGATAATCGATAGGTGTATCAAGGTGTTTCTCGGTGAGGCATCCTCCGGATGGACCACCTGTTTGAACTGCCTTAAATTTTTTTCCATCTTTAATACCGCCGCCAATTTCGAAAATCACCTCGCGAAGTGTTGTTCCCATTGGAACTTCGATCAAACCTACATTGTTGATCTTCCCTGCAAGCGCAAATACTTTTGTACCTTTGGCTTTTTCAGTACCAATACTTGAAAACCACTCTGCACCTTTAAGGATGATTGCCGGAATATTGGCATAAGTTTCCACATTATTAACCGTGGTTGGTTTTTTAAGATAGCCTGATACAGATGGAAATGGAGGCTTAACTGTTGGTTCACCTCTGTTTCCTTCCATAGAATGGATAAGTGCTGTTTCCTCGCCGCAAACAAATGCACCAGCACCAAAACGAAGAGAGATATCAAAACTAAAATTGGTTCCGAAAATATTTTTACCAAGCAATCCGTACTCCTGAGCCTGTTTAATAGCAATATGCAGACGTTCGATAGCCAATGGATATTCTGCTCTGATGTAGATTAGACCTACACTTGCACCTGTGCAATAGCCGCAAATAGCCATTGCTTCAAGTACACTGTGCGGGTCACCTTCGAGCACCGAACGATCCATAAATGCGCCCGGATCGCCTTCGTCAGCATTACAAACCACATATTTTTCCTCTCCGGGACTTTTACTTGTTATTTCCCATTTCAAACCAGTGAGAAAGCCACCGCCACCGCGACCCTGCAGACCTGCTTTTTTAACGATTTCGATGGTTTCCTTGGGCGAATATTCGGTAAGTACCTTGCCTAAGGCCTGGTAACCCTCACGAGCTATATATTCATCGATGTTTTCGGGATTAATGAATCCGCAATTCCTGAGTGCAATTCTTATTTGTTTACGGTAAAAACCCATCTTTTCAGAATCCTCAATAGGTTCAGATGTTTCAGGATTTTCATAAAGCAAGCGTGTTACTTTGCGTCCTTTGATGATATGCTCTTTGATGATTTCGCGAGCATCTTCGGGTTTAACCTGAACATAAAAGGTATTATCAGGCATTATTTTCACAATCGGCCCTTTTTCACAAAAGCCAAAACAACCTGTCATAATCACCTGTACATCGTCTTCCAGGCTACGTTCTTCAAGTTCGGTCTTTAAATTTTCTAATAATACATCACTGGCTGAGGACCTGCAACCAGTACCTCCGCAAACCAGGATATGTGTTTTGTATTTCGACATATATTTAACTGTTATAATTTATTATCAATTTTATCAATTGTTTCATAATTCTGAGGGATAATGCCTTCAACCAATTCCCCGTATTTAATATATTTTTCAATAATTTCGTCGGCCCTACGAACATCCACAAAACCGAACACCACTGGTTCCTGCCCGGGAAGTGTTACTTCAAGGGTTGGCTCAGCGTAACAATAGCCCATACATCCGGTTTGGGTTACAACGGCTTCGATATTACGTTTATCGAGCTCTTCAATTAAAAAATCCATAATTCCTTTGGCTCCGGAAGCTATCCCGCACGTAGCCATGGCAACTTTAACCTGAACGTGATTTTCAGGAGAAAGTCCTTTTTCTCTCGGTTTAAGCTTATCATGAAGATCGTCCTTAAGCTTCTTCAGATCAGCTAATGTTTTTATTTTTGTCATAATAAATAATTAAATCATTATAAATCTATACTGATGCGTTAATTTCATTTAGGTTATCCTGAATCATTTCCCTCATAAATTTCACTATTTTGGGGTCGCTTACCGGAACATCTTCCAGAATTTGTTTTATTTCTTTTGAGGTGAACAAATAGGTGCCATTATCTGTCTTATGGGAGTAAATAAAGTCAATTGTTGGATTTGACGAAACCATAAGGGATAAAACCCCGGCAATATCGCCCATGGGTTGCCTGTCAATGTGGGTTTGTTTCATTACAACCGTCACTGAAGTGCCTATGCGCAATTGGGATGTGATGGTTAGAGAACCACCGCATTGTTCTGCCGCATGCCTGAAAAGTGAAATGCCCAAGCCCACCTTTCTGGTTTTTCTAGTAGTAAAAAAAGGGTCTGCAACTTTTTGGAGAAGTGTTGCGTCCATCCCAATACCATTGTCGGTAATTTTGATGATCAGTTGGTCGTTGAGGTCATCCTCAGAAACTGATATTTCAATTTGATTAGCGTTGGCTGCTATTGAATTCTGAATGATATCCAGGATATGTAATGAAAGTTCCGTCATGGGATGATAACCTCCCTGCCTTCTTTACCCTTCAAAGCCAAGGCAATTTCTTCAAATGAAATATGATCAAGTTGCATTTTCGTTGTTCTGTCACCAATACGATCAGGATGATGAGCATCAGAACTTGCGATAAGTGAATAAGAACTAAATTCAGGATAGTTTTTGAGAAAACCCTCTTTGTTTAATTTACCCCATATTTCAATCGCGTCAGGTTTCAGATCTTCAGGTAATAGCCCCAGTTGGCTTAAAATACCGTTACTTGGTTTGTTAACATGAGCAGGAATGAATATTCCGCCCAGTTCGTTTACTTTTTCCCTTACCTGTTCTATGGACTGATCCAATGCAACTATCAATAGCGATTCAACTTCTTCCAGAATATTTTCCTGTTCGTCTACAATTACCTGATAACCAAAATTATTCGGGTCGTTTTTTACAAATGGTAAATGTAAATCCAGATATTTCTGGAATTCTTTTAATGATTCAGTTTTGTCAAAGAACGTAAGGCAGTGGACTTCTTCTTTTGTAGTTACTTCAGCGCCTGAAAGAACAAAAATACCTTTTTCGCTACCTAATTTCTGCATTAATTCGCAATGCCTTGTTGTATTATGGTCTGTAATACCAATAATGTCAATATTTTTCTTTAATGCCGCTTCAATAATATGTTGCGGACTCATCTCCAAGTCGCCACAGGGCGATAATACCGTGTGGATGTGCAAATCGGCCCGGAATGTTTTCATTCACGATAAAGGTGATGAACTATATTGGATTTACTTACTTTTTTTATATGTTGTATAATTTTCATTCACATTCTCCCTTAATAAAGTTATAAAGTTTTCCTGTTATTTCAAAGGTTTTTTCTGTTGTGCTGAGAATAGGAATTGCTTCAGTTTCACTATGAATGATAGTGTCCGCATCGGGCTGCAACCCTTTCACTAAAATTACGGCCGAGAGATCTTTTAGTGATGCTACTGCAATTATATTTTTATGTGTTTGAAGCGTGATCCATACGGCCCCTTCAGCTGCATTTCCCATTACATCGCTTAATAAATCAGACACATAACCGCCAGTAACAGATTTATTCAGACCATTCGAACCTGATATAACCTTTACGTTTAATTCCTTTGCTAACTCGGCTACTGTCATGATATGTTTATATTTATATGTTTCTTTATAAAATTCTTCATTTAATACTCTCCAATTGTTCGGCCTCACCCTGACCCTCTCCTAAAGGAGAGGGAGACGCTCTGAATGTCAGGTGATTCCTAATAAGAAGGCAACTTAGCCCCTCTCATTCAGGAGAGTGCATGACCGCCCACTGGGGGAGGTTGTGGTGAGGCTACCTACTATAAATTCACCTGCCATTTTTTGTTAAATTTATCTTCTCCCCATATGTCTTTTAAGGACTTGAAAGCTTCTTCAAAGCTAAATACTTTACGATCTTCCAAAGTCTGTTTTACAAAAATGCATTTGGTTATATTGGCTCTTCCTTGTACGATATCTTCCGCGAGTGAGGCGCAATTTGGGCTTCCGCATGTGCCGCAATCGACAAGAGGCAAAAAAAGCATTAGTTCGTGTACTTTTTTCATTTTTTTCATGGCTTCCAACATGTCATCGTCCAGTTTCATCATGGAACGAGGCTTAACTTTCTCTAAACCAAGTTGAGACGTAACATATTCATGATAATCCATAATGGAATCATGATCGGAGGTATTCATATGCTTTTTTCCTGCTTTCTCAGCTCTCTTATGAAGCCGTTCAACGGTAAGGAAGCGATTTCCTGTGGTTAGCACGCCTCCGGCACAGCTTTCGTCGCAAGCTCTGAGTTCGAGAAAGTCAAAGTCCATGCGTTCATCGTTTTCCAATTTTTCCAGGAATTCGATTACATTGTGGATACCATCAATTGCAAGACTTCGTCCGGAGATATTAACTGATTCCCCCCTGGTTAAACTCCAAACTACTCCTTTAGGCTTTAACGACCTTCGGTAAGGAATAATGCAGGTTTCTTTTTTAGCCTGTTTAATACCAGTATAAACCATATTAAACACAACATTCATGTTAATGACTCCTGTAACTTCCGAGAACTTCTCACCTACAGGACTTTTTACAGCTGCAATCTTGGCGGCACAGGGCGATATATAAAATAATCCTATTTCATGATGTTGGTATCCGGCATCGAGAAATTTCTTTTTATTATAAATAGCAGCAGCATCTACAGGCTGTTTAAGTAACACAAAGTTTTCTACCAGTGCCGGAAACTTTACCTGTATTAAACGCACAATGGCAGGACAATAGGGGGAGATAGCCGGTTTATTTTCTGTTTGAGCGATATAATTTTTTAATTCATTTTCCAGGATTTCAACGCCATGTTCCACTTCAAAAACATGAGTAAATCCTATTTCCATGAGTTCGCTGTATATTTCTTCAGTGGATATTTCTTCAGGGAACTGGCCTATGAAAACGGAAGGTACCAGTGCCACGCGAACCGGGTAATCGAATATTTTATCAAAATCGTCTTGTTCTATAATGATGGCACAGACGGGACATGCTCTGAAACATTCGCCACAATCGACGCAACGATTTTCAAATAGTACAGCTTTTCCCTTTTCCACCCTTATAGCTTCTGTAGGACAGACCTTCATGCAGTGCGTACAACCTATACACTGGTCAGGTTTGATTTCCAAAGCATGATAAAAAGTCTGTTCCATATCTCACTACTTATTCAGAAAGGTAGTAATTTCAACGCATGTACCTTTGCCTACCTCGCTTTGCACATTTAGTACATCGGAATTTTTTTTCATGTTTGGCAATCCCAATCCTGCACCAAAACCCATGTCTCTCACCATTTGGGAAGCTGTGGAATATCCCTCCTGCATAGCCAGATTGATGTCTTTTATTCCGGGTCCCTGATCGACCAGCTTGATAAAAACCTTGTCAGTTTCAATATCTATCTCAATATCTCCACGATAAGCATGCGCTACAATATTCACTTCTGCTTCATACAATGCTACAACAATTCGTTTGATGATACCAGGATCGACGTTTAATTGTTTTAACATTTTTTTCACCTGGCTTGAAGCACTTCCCGCATGTGTAAAATCCCCTCCTTCAATATGATATTTAAAATTCATCATCGACTAATAAACGGCTCTGAGTCCGGCCTCGAACAATAAACCGCAGGCTTTAAACATGGAATAGGGACATTGAATGATCACCTGATTGTTTTCACTGGCTAATTTCAAAATATCGGGAGATGCTTTTTTATTACGTACGAATATGATATATCCGATATCTGCCATCTCTGTAGTTCTAATAGTCTGAACATTAGCTAGTCCCGTTAAAAGAACCAAGTTGTTTGTTTGGAGGGTGAGCACATCACTCAGCAGATCTGAGGCAAATCCGGCTGTAATTTCATCATTCAGCTTTTCATAACCGCATACTACTTGTCCATCAACAATATCAAGAATATCCTTTAATTTCATGAACTATAACCTTGAAAATATAAGACTTTCAAAGTCTTATTATTTTTTGATGACAAAGGTATATGGAGGAGGGTGAAAAAACAATTATATTGTTATTTTTATAACACTGTTATACAACAGGCTTTTTTTTAATAAAAATTATGGTTATATTTATAGTGGGGAAATAATATCTTCCTTGATTGACCTAATGTTATATTTTTTTAAATTTATAGTATTGGAGAACATTTGTTTAACGTCCTCATGGATGGATTAATTATATAATTGTATATGCCTATCTTTAACAATACAAATATTCTTTTTACTTTTGTTAATAATACAAAGCTTACTAATTTAAGTTGATTAATAGACTCATTAATAAAAATTTAGAAACATAACTGCGTAAAATGAGAAATTTAGTTCTTATCCTAATCTTATTTAGTGCCTTTATTAAGGTTACAGGTCAAGATAATTTTGATGCGAAAGACAGAGAAAGAATAAGCAGGAATAAAGTAAAGAAGCAAATTCAGTTGTCTTATGATTATGACAAGGGTAAGCCAGGTGCCAAAGGCTATAAAAGTGCCGCAACATCTTATGATAAAATTGGAAATATAATTGAGGTAATTAATTATAAATCAAACGGCGATATTACCTCAGTGTTAACCTATACTTATGATGCCAAGGGAAACAAAACATCCTATTCACGCTATAAAGGTAATAAGGCGGAATTGACGTATAATCAGAATATCAGATACGATGCCAAAGGTAATAAAACAGTTGAATCAGGTTTTGATGGTGTAAGCAAGTTTCTAAATACGTTTACTTACGATGGTAATGGCAAACTTACAGAGATTAAATATACCACCGACTCTATTCTAACCGAAAAGCGCATCATTAAGAATAATGGGAATGCCATAGAGTTACTGATTTTAAACGCTGCCAACAGTATTATATCTAAGGAAATAACCACCTACGATGGTAAAAAGAATATCCTGGAAGAGGTTAAATATATTCAGGATAACGTAACCCAGAAATATAATTACGCCTATGATCCAAAAGGTCAGAAGGTAGAAGAAACCAAGGTTCATTTTGGCAAATTGGCTTATCGCAGAAAATATAACTACGATACTATGGGAAATCTTCTGCAGACCACAGAAGAGAAAGAAGGTATAAAGCCGTTTGTTACCTCTTCCTATAAATATGATCCTAAGGGTAATGTTTTGGAAGAAAAATGGACCAAGGACAGCACCAGTGAGTATTCGAAGAAAGCCCATAAGTATGATACTAAAGGATTGCTGATTGAAAGTGATTGTTACCTGGCCTCTTACAAATTTGCGGTTCTTTATAAATTCACGTACGAGAATTATTAGAGGTTTCGACTACGCTCAACCACCGGCTAACTCAATCGCCAGGTTTCATTCTGTTTTCGTAGCCGTTAGTGCTTGGAAGCTAACCGTTCCTTAAGCGGAGTCGAATGGAGTGCGTAGTTTTCATCTCATAGTGGTTTCGACTACGCTCAACCACCGGTTTCGAGAAGTAGGAATCGGACCCTGAGGAGTTGAAGGGTTAATTGCTTCTTAGAAATATAAATCCCTTTTCCCTTTCTTAACCATTTCAAGTTTTTCGATGAGTTTGTCTTTGAATTGCAGATCCTCAAACTCGATGAGTTTTTTATCGATTAGTTTATATCCCTTTTCCTTTGTGGTAGCTGGAGCATAGTCTTCGAGGTATTCGGCTAGCGTAAGAATAGCGTTGGGCTGACAGAAGCGCTTAATAAATCCGGGTACGGAAAACTCCATAAAATGTTCGCCTGTGCGTCCCAAGCGATAACAGGAAGTGCAAAATGAAGGTATTTGTTCGCGCGAAATAAGTTCATCCATGATTTCATTGAGGGGGCGACTGTCGTTTATTTGAAATTGCTCGTGTTCAAGATCCTGCTCCTCGTTTTCGGTAGTGTATCCTTTCATTTGTATATTGGTACCACCATCAATTTGCGATATTCCAAATTGTATGATTTCATCCCTGATAGCTGCCGATTCTCTGGCAGTAAGAATCATCCCGGTATATGGCACAGCCAGTCTTAGGATGGCAACTAATTTGGTGAAATCAGCATCGTTAACCAGATATTTTTTGTCAATTTCGAGGTTAGAGGCATTTTGAATTCTCGGGAATGAAATAGTATGCGGACCAACGTGGTAAACTGCTTCGAAGTGGTTAACATGTCTGATTAATCCCATAACATCAAATCGCCAGTCGAACAAACCAATAAGAGCTCCAATTCCTACGTCATCAATGCCAGCTTCCTGTGCACGATCTAAAGCAGTGAGACGCCAAACATAATCGCGTTTCATACCACTGAGGTGGACTTTCTTATAGGTTTCTTCGTGATATGTTTCCTGAAATACCTGGTAGGTGCCTATCTTAGCATCGCGAACTGTTCTAAATCCTTCTATATCCAATGGTGCAGCGTTTATATTCACCCGTCGTATTTCTCCGTTTTTACTTTTGACGCCATAAACGATATTTACAGTTTCTGCAATAAATTCGGCATTGTACCGCGGGTGTTCGCCATAAACCAATATTAGACGCTTTTGCCCCACATCTTCCAGGGCTACTACCTGTTTAATCAAATCGTCGCTGGTTAGCGTAGTGCGTTTTTGACTGGTATTAGTTTTTCTGAAACCGCAATATGCACAATTGTTGATACATAGATTACCTATATATAAAGGAGCAAACAAAACAATTCGTTCCCCATAGATACGCTGTTTCAATTCGCGGGCGCCAGCTTTAATTTCATCGATCAATTCAGGGTCGGTAACTTGCACTAACGAAGCCGTTTCCTCGAGCGTGAGCCTGTTTTTTTCTAACGATTTTTGAATAATGTCACGGACTCTTTGTTTTCCGGTATCCGCGTGTTCAAGATATTGCCATATTTCATCGCCATCGATGAAAGGTTGCATCCGTTTATCCGGTATTTTATAAATTTGTGGATGATAAATCATCGCATTAATCCCTTCTATTTAACAAAATAAGCTACTTTTTCCAATGAAGTAACCATGTCATATTCTTCGAGATACACGTGTGAAGGTACATTCAATGGAACAGTAGTAAAATTAAGAATGCCTTTTACACCGGCAGTTACAAGCTTTTCGGCGGCATCATAAGCATTTTCCGGGGGTACTGTTATAATCCCTACAGAAATATTCATGTTTTTGATTACTTCCTCGATCTGTGCCAGTGGAAAACACTTAACTTCAGCAATAACCTTGCCAATCTTCTCCGGATCAATATCAAATGCAGCAACAATGTCTAGTTTGGCTCGTTTTCCTCTAAAGTATGCCGTAATTGCAGTCCCCAAGTGTCCGATTCCAACTACTGCCACATTTATTACTTCGTTATGATCGAGTAAATTACCAATAACTTCTACCAACTCTTTAATATTATAACCTTTGCGTTGTATACTGGTATAGCCAAGAAACATAATATCGCGACGTACCTGAACGGCAGTAATATTTAACAAAGCCGCAAGTTCATGCGAGTAAATGTGGGTTTGCCCCTGACTGAGACTATTGAGTAGTGTTCGTCGGTACTGACTCAACCGTTCTATGGTTTTTTCGGGTAATTTCATATTTAATGCAATTGTTTGTAATGATTTGTTCGTTTACTCGAAATAAAATCATCTGAAAACAGCAATTCATTCATGAACCAAATTTAATTAAAAGCATTGTTATTTTAAAAACAATGTTCCACAAGAAAGATCGAATATTTAATTATTACTGGCTGCGAAGCACGGGAGCCGGTTATTCAATTCATTTTTGAAGTTTTTTATTTTTATCCTTTAGGCAGGTTGATGCGGGTAAATTAATTTACTTATCTGCATTTATATCTGACAAAGTAATTCAAAGTAATTTCACAACAATTTATTAGTGAGAACGTTATGTTAAATAATTAGATAAAGTTGCTACTTTTACCTATTCCTGATGCTGTTATATCTCAAATAAAAATGAGTCAATCGGCTTAGAAATAAGGGCTATTGTCAGTATATATTTGTATCAGATAAGTTACAAGAATATGAAAAACAATACCAACATAAAAAAGATAGGTGCCATGAAAAAGCAATATTTAATCCTTATCGTACTGTTCATGATGATTACCAGCAAAACTTTATGGGCACAACAATTACCTCTTTTCAGCCAATATTTATTTAATGGGTTTCTCATTAATCCGGCTTATGCAGGACTTGATGGCTATTCAGCAGTAAATCTCACAGCACGTGAACAATGGGTTGGTATACCGAATTCACCTAAAACACATATAGTAAGCTATCAGACTCGTTTAATAGGACATAATTTTCTTTCAAAAGGTGCAGCTGCACGTAAAAGAACTCTCTCGCGCTATACTTCCGGTAAGGTGGGACTGGGAATTATGATATTTAACGATCAAAACGGACTTATCAGTAGAAATGGGGCACAGGCTACTTACGCATATCATCTTAAACTTGATAAAGATGAATCTCTGTCGCTTGCAGTATCCGGATCAATATATCAGTTTTCGATAGACCGTCAAAAAATTCAACTTGAGACTAGTTCAGACAAGCTTGTAGACAATACAATGCTTAACATGATAATACCCGACATGGGGGTTGGTGCTGTTTATACCTCTGATGCATTTTACGCAGGGCTGTCAATCGATCAGTTATTACAATCGTATCTGAAACTTGGTGGTAACAATATTGATGAGCAATACAGACTTTATCGCCAGTATTACCTTACCGCTGGGTACCATTACGAAATTGATAGATCGACAGCCCTCGAGCCAAGTTGTCTTTTAAAAATGACCAATCAGTTAAGCTATCAGTTAGATTTGTCTGCAAAAATGATTTTTGGTTATGATTACTGGGTTGGATTGTCGTTCCGCACAGGTAGTGCATTGGTATTATCAGGAGGTGTACATGTATCCCGTTTCCATTTCGGTTATGCATTTGATTATAATTTAAGAAGTATAAACAGGTACGGTTACGGCACACATGAGTTTATGGTTGCTTATAAATTCGGTGATAGTCCAAACAGATTAAGATGGTTAAACAGATAAAAAATATATAGGTTGTAAAATAGTTAGTTAGTTAGTTAGTTAGTTAGTTAGTTAGTTTTTTAGTTAGTGATTGTGGAAAAAGCTCCTGGTGGTTCGGGAGCTTTTTTATTTATGGATAGGGTCAAAAAAAAAGGTGCAAGACAAAAGAGTCCTGCACCTTCATTAAAAAATCAACGGAATGTTTTTTAAGCTAAATTAAAATTTATAGCAATTATCTTCGATTAATTTATCAGCAATTCTTCTTCTGGCGTCTTTTACGTTCGAGCCTGAAACAGTGGTAAGATTATTTATTGCTTTGATTAATTTTTCTGCGTCTGCCGAAGATGCAAATGAATATATTGCATCAGAAGCATTTTTTCCTACTTTCGCAGCTGCATCGCAAATATTGACATCGAGAATATCTCTGCAGAGTGCATTTGCCGTGCAGCCTTTCATACCTTCGAGTTTTTCAACTCTCAGTGCTGTAGATTCAGAAATGTAAGTTTCCATAATCATGTTAGCAATATTATTGAATACTTCCTGCTCTTGAGCGAACTTTTTACCGAAATGGGTTGACGCTGACTGTAGTACTATCATAACAGCCTTCTTGAAGTTCTTTACATATCGCTTCTTTTCCTGGAAGTAATTTTCGCCGGCAACTTTACCATCGGTAATTTTATCTAATTGGGCCAAAAGTTCATCTGCCTTGCCAAACAAGTCATACTCACCTTTCATAGCACGTTTCATAGCGGTTTCAGTAACCAGTAAACGGTTAATTTCATTGGTTCCTTCGAAAATTCTGTTAATTCTGGAGTCGCGATAACCCTTTTCAACATACATTTCTGCAGAATAACCCATTCCGCCGTGGATTTGAACAGCTTCGTCAACTATAAAATCCAAAGCTTCGGAAGCATAAACCTTCAAGATTGCGTCTTCAACAGCATAATGAGCAATACCGTCAATAGAAGCTCTGCCTTGATCGCAACCTTCTTCTTTGTATTTTGCAATCAGCTCATCAATGTCCCTGCTAACCCTGTAAACAGCAGATTCAGTTGTAAAGGTTTTAATTACCTGTTCAGCCAGTTTGTGCTTAATTGAACCGAAAGTTGAAATGAGCGTTCCAAATTGTTTACGTTCATTAGCATATTTTACTGAATCGTTAATGGATTTCTTTGAAGCACCAAGTACATTTGCAGCAAGTTTCATACGACCCATGTGAAGGATACTTAAAGCAATCCGAAAGCCTTCGCCGCGAGCGCCAATCATGTTTTCTACCGGAACTTTTACGTCATTATAGAAAATCTGGCATGTTGATGACCCTTTGATACCCATTTTATGTTCATCGGGATTAACAACAACGCCCGGGAAGTCACGTTCAACAATGAATGCACTTAAAACTCTGTCGTTATCTATTTTTGCAAATACAGTTTGAACATCGGCAAAACCAGCATTAGTAATCCACATTTTCTGTCCGTTTAAGATGTAGTGTTTACCATCAGCGGAAAGTTTGGCATTGGTTTTTCCGGAATTAGCATCACTTCCTGCTCCTGGTTCGGTTAAGCAATATGCTCCTAAGAATTCGCCAGTAGCAAGCTTGGTTACATATTTTTGTCTTTGTTCTTCGTTACCATAATACATAATTGGCAAAGTACCAATACCGCAATGTGCCATAAAAGCTACTGAAAATGAATAACCTGCACCAATTGTTTCAGCTGCAAGCATCTGTGTAACAAATGATTGTCCAAACCCAGCATATTCTTCCGGGATTGAAATTCCCATCAATCCTAATTCGCCGGATTTTTGTAACATTTTTTTCATTAATTCCCTATCTTGCTTTTCAACTTGTTCGAGATTTGAATATACTTCAGTTTCAAGAAAATCCTGACAGGTTTGGGCGATCATTCTTTGTTCTTCGTTGAATTCTTCGGGAATAAATGTATCTTTTGCTTCACTTTCATTCACAAGAAACTCACCACTTTTTAAAACTTTTCTGTTTTCCATTTTTAGTTAAGTTATGGTTTTGATTAATTTATAAGTCTAGTGTTTGGACAATCAATTCAGCTATATCAAAATTTTTGATCTCTTCTTCTTTGTTTTTGTATTTTAAACCGTCGGTCATCATGGTCATACAGAAAGGACAGGCGGTTGCAATGATTTTTGCATTGGTTTTAAGTGCATCTTCGGTTCTTTCCATAAAAATTTCCTTGCTGCCTTTTTCTGCTTCCTTGAACATTTGGGCCCCTCCAGCGCCGCAGCATAATGCAAAACTCTTGCTTCTGCCCATTTCAATAAAATTGGTTGTCAGCGATTTAAGGATAGTTCTGGGTTCATTATAAATATCGTTTGCCCTGCCCAGGTAGCATGGATCGTGATAGGTTATTGCAACATCTTTTAACGAGTCGCTATCCAGTTTGAGTTTGTCTTCTTCAATATATTTTTCGATTAGTTGTAAATAGCTGATTATTTCGTATTTACCGCCTAGATCAGGATATTCGTTTTTGAAAATATTGAAACAATGGGGGCAAATCGTGATTATTTTTTGGATTTCGTATGCTTTAAATATTTCAATGTTTTGCAATGCCTGCATTTGGAAAAGCATTTCATTTCCTGCACGCCGTGCCGGATCGCCTGTACACGATTCTTCTTTCCCCAAAACAGCGTAACTCACGTTGAGGTGTGTAAGTATTTTAGTAAATGCTCTGGCTACCTTTTTATATCTATCGTCAAAAGCTCCTGCACAACCAACCCAAAAGAGGTATTCGGGCTTTTCGCCTTTGGCAAAAAGATCGGCCATAACGGGAACATCTAATTTTCTGGTTTCCATAATTGTCTAGTTTTAACGTTGATAAAATCAGTGAACTTTAATTTCAAGGTCCTTTGCCCACAACAATCTGTCCTCAGGTGAGAATTGCCATGGTGCACCATTGTTTTCAATATTGCTGAACACAGTTTTTAGTTCACCGGGCGCTGAACCTTCTTCCATAACAAGGTAACGGCGCATATCGACAATCAACGTGGGATGATTAATGTTAATAGGACATTCTTTTGCACAGGCATTGCATGTTGTACAAGCCCATAGTTCTTCTTCCGAGATATAGTCGCGGATCAGCGATTTATTGTCGGTATAATCTTTGTTCTTAACTAACGAGGGGGCTTTTTCATTCATTCTTGCCCTCACATTCATCATAATTTTGCGAGGCGAAAGCATTTTACCAGTGATGTTTGCCGGACAAACTGAAGTGCAACGTCCACACTGTGTGCAGGCCAAAGAATCAAAATAGTTTTTCCAGGAAACATCCTCAACATCCTTTACACCAAATCGCGCAATGGGCGCATCTGCAGCCGGAGCAGCAAAAGCGGCATTCGGATCAAGCATTAACTTCACTTCCCTGGTCACATTTTCCATGTTTGGTAATTTTCCCAATGGATCGAGTCTGGAAAGAAAAACATTAGGAACCGACATGAAAACGTGAAAATGCTTGGAATATGGAAGCATGTTGGCAAATGTGAATATCAATAAAATATGCGCCCACCAGCAAGTTTCACAAATTATTCTTACACTTTCTGCTGAACTACCGGAAAATAAACCGGAAAAAATCTTTCCAACCGGATAAATGCCCTCAGGCACCAGTCCCATTTGGGTTTGGTAACCATAATAAGCGGCATTCATGCCCAATAGCGAAAGCATCAAAAGCAGAATCATCGAAAGCGCAATATTTGCATCTACATGTGAGCTATGTTTCATTTCTATTCCTTCAAAGCGTTTGATGTGGAAGAATAAACGCCTGCTGAGAAAAATAACTATTGAGATGGCAACGATTAACGCAAATATATCGCCGGATGCAGTAATTATCTTGTATACAATACCTAGCGACTTCAAAACCCGGTCTGTACCAAAAAGTCCATCAATTACCATTTCTATGCTGCCAAAGAGAATTACACAAAATCCCCAGAAAACCAGTGCATGGAAAAAACCAATAACGGGTTTGCGGAATATTTTGGTTTGCCCAAAAGCAACATTTAGGGTTACCTGGATTCTTTTTCCAAAATCCCTAACGGGGAATGCCGCTTTGGTAAGTTTAAAAAAGCTGATAAGCCTCAGAATAGTATATGAAAAAACGCCTAGTGTAAGAAGAAGTGTTATTGCAAAAATAATTTGTTTCATTATGGTTGGTTTTTAGTTAGTTATTGCCTTTAAAGATGAAAAGTTTACAATAGCAGCCTTTGCTATGGGGTCATTATTATATAGTTTCAAATGAAGACAATGTTGAAAGCACGTACTTTTCAACAAATCCACTGATAGCGATGAAATAATTATTTATTTTTAATTTCTTTCACAGCTTCAACAAGCTTTGGAAGTACTTTCAGTGCATCACCAACAATACCATATTGAGCTGCCTCAAATATGGGAGCGTCTTTGTCGTTGTTGATAGCAACAATATATTTGGAGGAGCTGATGCCTGCCAGATGTTGTGTAGCTCCCGAAATACCAATGGCAAAATAAAGGTTAGGGGCAATAATTTTTCCGGTTTGGCCTGTATGCTCATCATGAGGCCTCCAGCCTTCATCGGATACAGGGCGTGAACATGCTGTTGCGGCACCAAGTAATCCGGCTAATTCAACTATTGGGCCCCAGTTATCGGAAGATTTCATACCACGCCCACCTGAAACGACCACTTCAGCATCGGTTAATAAAATCTTACCGGTTTGCTTCTGCACTTCTTTTACCTGTGTTTTTATCAAGGCGCTATCCACCTGAACACTTTCATTTACAATGGTAGCCATATTGGATGCTTCAGCTACTTCGAAAGAGTTTTGCGCAAGGGTGAGAATTTTAATATCTGATTTTATAATAACGTTCGCATAAGCATTGCCCGAATATACTTTTTTATAAACCGTAAAAGGACTGATGCTTATAGGAAGTTTGCTAACGCCCGAGCCAATTCCAGCCTTGAGTCTAACAGAAAGTCGTGGAGCTATAGCCTTACCCGTATTGTTATTTGAAAGAATAATCACCTTTGAGCCTTCTTTCAGGGCTATTTCAGCAATAATGCTTGTGAAGGCCTGATTGTCAAGCGTTTTTAAATTTTCGTTGGTCGCATTGATGATTTTCTTTGCGCCATATTTTGCTAATTTCTCTAATTCTCCGTTTTCAACAGTGCCAATAGACAAAACTGTTGCAGAGGTATTGAGCATTTCAGCTAATTTTGAGGCATAAGAAACCAACTCAAAGGAAAGCTTCTTAAATTTTCCGTCCCAATTTTCGGTATATACTAAAACTGACATATGTTCTTTTTTTAATTTATTAAATTTTGAAATTAGTTATCAGGTTTAAACTTTAAACCTTGTACTTTAAACTTTGTACTAAATGACTTTTGCTTCGTTCATAAGTAATTCGATCAGTTGTTTAGGATTCTCCGGATCGATGTATTTACATGCAGCACGAGGCTTTGGCATTTCGTAGTTAACTATTTCAGTAAGTTGCTCTACATTAGCTGGTTCTGCGATTTTGATTTGTTTGGTTCGAGCCATCATAATTCCACGCATTGCTGCAATACGAGGCTCCTTAGCTATACCTTTCTGAACTATGGCTACGAAAGGCATGGGAACTGTTATAATTTCCTTACCACCATCAATTTCGCGGTTAATAATTGCCTGACCGTTTTCAATTTTCAGACCTGAAACGGCAGAAACGGATGGACAACCTAAAAATTCCGATATCATACCACCTACGGTAGAACCATTGTAATCACTGGATTCTATGCCGCAAAAAATAATATCAAATTGATCTTTTTTGATTACTTCGGCTAACTGAGCTGCTACATAATAAGCATCTGTTGGATCGGCATTAATTCTTATCGCGTCATCAGCCCCAATAGCTAATGCTTTACGAATGGTTGGTTCTGAAGCAGCTGTACCTACGTGCGCAACAGTAACTGTTTGTATTCCGTTAGAAGCGTCATCCTTTAATTCAAGTGCTCTGGTTAATGATAATTCATCCCATGGATTTATAACCCATTGGATACCAGTCGTGTCTAGTTTTTTGTTTTCTTCAAGAAACTTAACTTTGGTAGTAGTGTCGGGAACATTACTTATACAGACTAAGATTTTCATTGATGATAAAATTTAAATTAAATATTCTTGTGTTCCTTAATTCATCGAGTATTCCAAAGAGGAACCACGATATCTTTATTAATAATATCCAGATTTATTTTGGCGTACAAATATAAAATAAAATGGAAAATTACCACAGAGATATTTTTTTAACC
>CAYZNC010000044.1:19510-25753 GCA_964478555.1 uncultured Bacteroidales bacterium
AACAAGAACATTAATAAGGAGGAATGATGAGAGACGTGATGAAGAAGACGATCGATGTTCTGAAGGATAAAGTCAAAGGCAATTTATTAGTGATTCAGAACAATCAGAAGGAAATCAGAAACCTGTTGAAACAGCCTCTTTCTTCTGAGAGGTCAGCATTACTTGAAGAAAAATATGCGCTCAATAAGATATTACTCGCAGAAAATAATGATTTTATCAATGTCCAGCTTGCGTTAACCAACTTCCTTGAGAAGTATAATAACATGGATATATTTGATAAAGAGATGGTTGTAGCACCAGTTAAGTGCTCGGACGAAAAAGAATGCTTTGAAATGACGGTTAACGGACAGTTGCCGTACAACACAATGCATCCTTTCTACAATGACGATAAATTTTTCCAAAAGTTGCTGCATTATTATCAGGATGTGGAAGATTATGAAAGCTGCAGTAAACTGGTAAAGGAAAAAAATCAACAATAATAGGGTTAATTGGTTAATTGGGTTTAGGTTGATTGAAACGGGGGCTGAGTAATATCGGTCCTCGTTTTTTATTAACAGCATTTACTATAGTTGAAACAATTATAATTACTGATATTGAACTGTGGGTGTTAGCAATTCTGTTAATAAAATGTTTTTGAAAAAACAAACACTATTTATAATATTACATTCGATTTACAGGTTATATATTGTAATACTTTGTAAGTAGGGGAGGAAAAAAGATGAAGGAGCAACTTCAACAAGTAATTGAATTAATGAGAAATCATGTCTTGAATAATCTTGAATTAATCAAGACAAATGAAAGCCACATCAGAGAAGTTTTAAACTGGCCTCAATCCACAGAAAGAACCAATGAATTAAGTGATAGCTATAAATACAGCAAAACCTTGCTATCTGAAAATAATGACTTTATCAATTTACAGGTGTCGATCATGAATTTACTTAATAAATATAAGTACATTTTTGAAACAGAAGCTACTGTAAAGGTAAGTGCGCCAAATAGCGCCATATATGGTCAGACGCTTTCGCGCGATGATTATTTTAAACTTACCATAGAGAATGATCTGGTGTTTGATAACAGCCATCCATACTTTGATGATTCTGAATTTCTTGGTGACCTGCTTGTATATTTTGAACAGGTAGAAAACTATGAAATGTGTGCAGAGTTAATGAAGTTTAAAAAATAGATTAGCCTGACAAATACCTGATTCAAAATTTCACCTAAGCAAAACATTACATTACCTGATTACCTATGAAATCCACTAGAATTGTAATGTTTGGAGCTGGAAATGTGGCCACTCATCTCGCCAGGGCTTTGTGGAATACAGGTTACCAAATTGTTCAGGTTTACAGTCATACGGAAAAATCAGCTAAACTTTTGGCTGATGAAGTGCATGCTATCCCAATTACAAATCCAGAGGATTTTGATACTTCATCGGATGCGATTATATTTTCTTTAAATGACAATGTTTTAAGTGAAATCATTAGCCAGGTTGAGATATCCGGACAATTGGCGTTGCACACTTCAGGGAGTATATCCATTGATGTATTTAAAGACAAAGCCGATCATTATGGTGTACTTTATCCCTTACAAACATTTTCAAAGTCACGCCAGTTACATTTTCACGATATCCCTCTATTCATAGAGGCTAATGGACCATCTCAACTGGCAAACCTTAAGATGTTGGCGTCCTCTATTGCGGCAAAAGTTATATTGGCCGACTCACTTCAAAGGCGACAATTACATTTGACCGCAGTATTTGCCTGTAATTTTGTTAATCATATGTATGCCTTAACTTTAGAGTTGGGGAAAAAGTTTGGATTTTCATTTGACGTATTTGAACCGCTTATTCTTGAAACCACGCTTAAAGCCATAGAATCCCGTAATCCTATGGAAGTACAAACCGGTCCCGCCGTTCGTAAGAACAAAGAAATTATTCTGAAGCATATAGAAATGCTCAGTGCAGAACCCGACTTGCAGAATTTGTATACCTTTGTAACGAATAGTATTTTAAAACTGCATTACAAAGACGCCTTTATTTAAGCGGTATGAGTCTAAATTTTAAAGGGTTACTTCAAAATGTAAAAGCATTTGTTTTTGATATTGATGGCGTCTTTTCACATCAGGTATGGCTGCATCCTTCCGGTGAGTTCATGCGTTCGTTAAATGGAAAAGATAGTTTTGCCGTTCAATATGCAGTAAAAAAAGGATTTCACATCGCCATTATTTCCGGTGGCAGATGTGAAACCATGCGTATGCATTTTGAACAGTTAGGTGTTACCGACATTTATCTTAAATCCAGCAATAAGATTCACGATTTTGACAATTTTCTGAATAAATATCAGCTTAAGCCGGAGCACATTTTATATATGGGAGACGATCTGCCGGATTATGAAATCATGAAAAAGGCAGGGATACCAACCTGTCCGGCTGATGCAGCTGATGAAATAAAGTCTGTTTCGGTATATATTTCCTACAAAACAGGTGGAGAAGGTTGTGTTCGCGATGTTATTGAACAAACTTTGCGGGTGCAGGAACAATGGATGCATCCCGATGCTTTTAGTTGGTAAGTTAAACCTAATCATATGAACCGAACATGTTTGCGAAGAACACAAACACAAATTAAAATAGCAAACATAGAGTTCCCTGCCTGCCGGACAGGCGGGCATACGACCTTAACCAAAAAATAATTTACGTATGAATATAAAACATGTTATTCGCTTAATTCGATTGCCCAATTTGTTGATGATGGCATTCATTATGGTTTTAATGCGCTATTGTATTGTACAACCTTTTGCAATACATTTTGGAGCAAACCTCAGTTTTCCATTGCCTCATTTTCTATTGTTGATTCTTTCCGTAGCTATGATTGCTGCTGCCGGATATATCATAAACGACTATTTTGATGTAAAAACAGACAAGGTAAACCGGCCGTATAAAGTGGTCATTGGACGATATATAAGCGACAAAGCAGCCTACAATGCTTACGTTATATTAAATTTAATGGCAGTGTGTATAACATTGTATTTAAGTCTATCCTTAAAAATGATCAGATTATTTGCCATTTTCCCTGTCGTGATTGGTCTACTTTGGTTTTACTCCACAACCTATAAAAAACAATTGCTAATTGGCAATATCCTTATTGCAGCGATTACTGCCGGTGTTCCTTTGCTTGTTGCACTATTTGAAATTCCTGCCATTTATCTTAAATACCACGATTATTTTTTAGCCAACCAATTTACGCTCAATGCCGTGTTTCTGTGGATTGGAATGTTTTCTTTTTTTGCGTTTATGATGAATCTCATTCGGGAATTGGTTAAAGATTTGGAAGATATTTCAGGCGATCAGGCGACTGGACGAAATACCCTCCCGATTGCATATGGAATTAATGTTACAAAAGTAGTTGTTGCCACACTTATTGCACTTGTGATTGCCACTTTATCACATATTTTTTTCCACTTTCTTAATCCTTCTTGCACGGGGAAATTCAATATAATCCCTTTTTTCTATTTTCTGGTGCTTTTGTTTGTTCCGCTTATTGTTGTTATGATAATGGTATTTAGAGCCAAAATAAAGAAGCAATACACCCTGATTTCAACTTTCTTGAAAATTTTGATGGTGATAGGGGTGCTGTATGCGATTGTTGCCAAGTTTAATATTGATAGTTGTTCGTTGTATGTTCCATAAGGTTACTTTGTTGCTTGCCTCTCAGTCTCCAAGGCGCAGAGCTTTATTAAAAGAACTTGGCTGGCCTGTAAAAATTATTTGCCCGCCCGAAGTCGATGAAATATTTCCTAGCCACCTGAAACAGGGCGAGATTCCCGTATATCTCGCGCAACTTAAGTCGGAATCCTATCCTGATTCTATTGCTGATGATGCGATACTGGTTACCGCCGATACCATTGTTTGGCTTAATAATGAAGTTATTGGTAAACCCCGTGACAGAAACGATGCCATAACCATGCTGCAAAAATTATCGGGCAACAAGCACCAGGTATTTACCGGTGTTTGCCTGAAGTATAAAGGTAAGAATCATCTTTTGTGTGATGAAACGAATGTCTATTTCCGGAAGTTGTCACAAGAAGAAATTATCTATTACGTAGATGCATACAAACCTTTCGATAAGGCTGGTGCCTATGGCGTTCAGGAATGGATTGGCTTTATAGGTATAGAAAGGATCGAAGGATCGTATTTTAATGTGATGGGATTGCCCATTCATCGGCTATATGAGACTATTAAGGAATTGGTGAAGTAAAGCTCAGGCGAACAATTTTGTTTGTCGGCTATTAAACCCTGAGGATTTGGCACAACGCACAAGTCATGATTGCATTTCTTATTCACTTTTTTTGTACATTGTACCTCAGCATTTATACAAATACTGTCTGATATTAAGGTGTTTATAGCATCAATTCTATAAATCATGAAAGAAGAATTAGTAATTATCCCTGCTGTTGATGACGAACGTGATTGGGCTGCACAACTAATGGCTACATCCGAACCCTGGCTCACCCTTGGAATATCGCTTGAACAGATTACGAAAACTTGCCACGATCCCGAATATCTTATGTTCGTAGCTTATGTAGAAAGTTTACCTGCCGGTATGATACTTCTCGACAGGAGAGGGGTTGCAGGTTCACCATATGTTAAATCCATAGCTGTGGCTGAAGCTTATCGCAGTTTTGGAATAGGGGAGGCGCTGATGAAATTTTCCGAAAATCTTTTTTGTAAAGAGGCTAAGCATATGTTTCTCTGTGTTTCCTCATTTAACAAAAAAGCACAGATTTTCTATCAAAGGCAAGGCTATACCATGGTGGGTGAATTTAAAAATTATGTGATAAAAGGCGCTGATGAAATACTTATGCATAAACGATTACAATGAATAAAGTAAGAACTCCCTGGGGCATGGTGGCAATGTTATCTGCCACCGCAACGGCAGGCTACATTTGCCGTGTAAATGTTTCTACCGCCGGATATTTATTGAGGGAGGAATTTCACTTTTCCGAAGTTTCTCTGGGTTGGATTTTTAGTGCATTTCTTTTGGGCTATGCGTTCTTTCAAATTCCTGGAGGCGCTCTTGCAGATCGCTGGGGTACAAGAAGGATTCTGAATCTTGCGGCGTGGTTATGGGTGGCTTTAACTGTTATCCAAGCGTTTATCGGTTGGGGATCGTTTACAATCACAGCTTCTATGGCATTCATTGCCTTTATGGTATGTAGGTTTCTACTTGGCATTTCTGGAGCCCCTACCTATCCCGGAGCTGCTCAGGGTGTTTCCCGGTGGGTATTACCTAAATTTCAAGGGAGGGCAAATGGGATTGTGATAGCGTCGGTTGGTTTAGGATCTGCACTTTCGCTCTTAATTGTTTCCAGTGTCATGAAATTTTGCGGTTGGAGAATCGCACTTCTGGCATCTGCATTGCCAGCCCTTATTATTGCTGTTATCTGGCATAGAATGAAGGAACCTCCGCTCGCAGCAACAATAGAATCCTCCAAGGTGACGGAGGCAGAAAAGAATGTGCTGAGAAAAGCAGATCTTAAACGATTACGCAATCCGGGTTTTTATTTACTAACCCTTAGTTATTCATTGCAGGGATATGTAGGATATGTCTTTGTATCATGGATCTATATATATCTCGTTGATGTGAGGCATTTCAGTATCATAAATGGAGCATTGATGGGTAGCTTACCGTGGATTCTTTCTATTGTTTCCATCCCACTTGGCGGGTTAATTTCAGACCGGCTGGCTTTAGGTCGTTTAGGACCTGTTTGGGGGCGCCGGTTAGTAGCAATCGTCGGCATGACATTTTCGGGGATATTTATTTCCATTGGGGCACACACCTCAAGTGCTTTGGTAGCTGCTATTATGCTGGCATTTGCTACAGCAATGGTGCTTTGTGTGGAAGGCCCTTTCTGGACCATGATGATGAATATTGCTGGTCCACGTAGTGGAACTGCGGGAGGAATTATGAATGCCGGGTGTAATATCGCAGGATTGATATCTCCGGTACTGACTCCCTTTCTGGCAAAGTATATAGGATGGGAAAATGCTTTGCATATAGCAGCCGCTTTGGCAATCATTGCTGCTTTATTATGGTTGTGGGTGAAACCACCCAAAGAGGTTGTGGAAAACAGAATCAAGATATAAGAAGCAAGAACCAAGAATCAAGATGTTTGACTAACTGTACTTACCCTTAATTTTCTATCTAAGCATTTGAGCGTTGGACCCTACCCTCAAGGCCCTCAGGGT
>CAYZNC010000045.1:0-25697 GCA_964478555.1 uncultured Bacteroidales bacterium
TGCGATCTTTTCTGATTGTGCCTGTATGAGTTCTAACGGTGCATTGGAAATAAATTTAACAGTACCCTGAGAGGTTTTAAACGTTTGTGCCGACGAAAAAAGAGGAAACAATAATAACAAGGGTAGTAATTTAAGTTTCATAGGTAAATAATTTTAAGGTTAAGGTTGTATGGAACCTCCTTATTGTATTTACATGCGCTGTTTGTGTTTGCAAAACATGGAGGTTTCATCGTATAGTTATTTATTGTTTAACAATTATTCATGTTTAATGTTAAAATGACGAATTATGTTGAATCCAAAACCAAAATCACCTTTGAACCAGTTATTATAATTATCCGGAATCATCAGTTTTTCATTCATCCCTTTTGAATTTGTAAAGTGAAGTTGAAATACATGTCCCCCCGTTTCGATATCTATACCAATGGACAAGGGATTATAAACTTTTATTGCCGTTAAATTTGGGGGTACCCAATAATATTCTGCACTGAGAGCGATACGGTTTGAAAGCTTATACCGTCCTCCGGCGCCAACATACGGGATAAAATTTTTGTCCTTTTTTGTTTCGGTCAGGTTACGGTGAACAAATCCCGGCGTTAACTGCAATGAGAGCTGGTTTGAAAACTTACGTGCAATGAGTAATTCATTTACGTAACTCATACGATCCATTGTTGTGTAGGTAATATTCGGGTCCGTAAAGGTCATAGGAGTGATCATTGCCGAGGAATATAGAGAAACGGATACGGGCATATTAACCGCACCTGAAGATTGTTTTAGTAATTTAAATTTCAAATAAGTATCAACTAGTTCCTGAACCCTGCTTCGACCCAATCCAATATCAAGCCGGTCAAATAATCCATATTCCAGACCAATGCGTACTGAATTTTGATCCAAACCATATAATTGATGAACGCCGGTATTAATATTACCAAAACGGTGTGATATAATAACATTCAATCCACCTTTTCCAACATTTTCAACACTTTGGCCGCTTACAATGCGTGTGGATTTAAAGGTTGCTTCGACGAAGATCGTATCGGGTTTTTTTGAGATATCGTTATTTAATTGATCCAACAGCGATTGAGCATTGGATGGAAAACAAACAAAACTTAAAACAAACAAGTAAATTAACCGGGTAAGCATTATAATATTTTTTAGTTTAGTTTGGTGTTTCGGTATTAATCCAAATGGTAACTTTACGGGTACTACAATTTTCGAGCATTGGCGATTGGTATGGCATTGGTATAACTCCCGGTATATGGTTTACGGCTTTTACAAGTAAGCCTGTTTGTGCGGCATTTTTTGCATTTTCGTAGGAATCCAATATAATTTGTTTATTGTTATAATCTTGATTATGGCATTGTACACAGTTATTTTTAAAAATCGGGCTTACTTTGGAATAATTAACATTTGTAGAGTCGCATGGCCAACCTTTCAAATCCTCCAATCTCTCCTTATTATTAAATTCACAACTTGTGAGGGTTAGTATTGCCAGTGTCCATATTATTAAATATTTCATAAAACGAATATTAGGGTTTATTTGGTCTTCACTTTAAAAAAAGCGACAACGTTGATTAGTTTTTCAGCCTCGGACGCGAGTTCTGTGGCTCGGTGTGCAAGTTCATCACTTGCATTTGAATTTTGTTGGGTTACATTGTTGAGCTGCTGAACGGCATTATTGATTTGATCAGCTCCGTTCCCTTGTTCGATACTTGAGGATGTAATTTCTTTAACGAGACTGGAAGTTTTTTCAATATTGGGGAGAATATTATTCATTCTTACACTTGATTCCTCAGCCAAAGCCAAATTGTTTTTCGTAAGCTGAACGATTTCGTCTGCTGCCACCCTACTTCTTTCCGCCAATTTGCGGACTTCAGCTGCCACCACAGCGAAACCTCTTCCGTTTTCTCCAGCCCTGGCAGCTTCAACAGCCGCATTTAATGCTAAAATGTTAGTTTGAAAAGCAATCTCGTTAATAATTTGTATTTTATCGGCTATTCTCTTGTTCGATTCCAAAATTATCAGAGTATGATTTGCGAGGCTTACAATGCCAGCCTGTGAAATATTGGCGATATTTTCTGTTTCCCTCGCATTATTTGAATTTTGTTGGATTGTCGAGACCATTTCTTCAATAGAGGATGAAACTTCTTCAATGGATGAGGCTTGCTCATTTGCTCCATTCGACAATTGTTGCGATGCATCGGTAAACTTTTGGCTGCTTAAGGCAATTTGTCTTGAACTTTGGATTACTGCACCAACAATATTATTTAATTGCACAGCCATCCCGGAAAGAGAACTTGCCAGCTGACCAATCTCATCCTCCTGATGAAGTGAATATTCCGATTGTAAATTACCATTGGCAACCTCGCTGGCAAATTTAATACCATTTTTTAAGGGTTTAGTAATTGAAACAATGATGAAATATGAAAATATGATAGTGGCAACTACGATGCCAAAAAACAGAAAAATCAATATGAGGTAAGTCATTTTCATAATTGATTTTGCATCAGACTCAAAATCTGAGTTTTGTTTATTTGCTAGTACGATTACCTGATCGATCGCTTTCCGTTGTGCATAATAAAGAGGACGGATTTTTTCTTCCAGCAACACCAATGCACCTTCGCCATCATTCTTCCTTAACATTGGGATGTACTCGTTATCAATAAGTTTATAAAAAGCATCTCCAAAGTCAAAGGAATTTTGCGTTAATGCCGTTTTAATTTCACTATTTTCAAGATTGTCAGACCAATATTTATGGCGTTCGTAATATTTATCCCTGATAACATGGAATTTTGCAATATCCTCATCGAGTTCGGTAAATGATTTTACATTGGTCATTTCCAGTGTAACCAGGTATGCTTCAATGATATATTCCGACGGAGGTGAAACATCTGCAACCAGGTCTTTTTCCTGAAGTATTTTAAGATATAAATTGCCGTTTATTTTAATTTTTTCAAGTGTGGAATTTGAGACTAGGCTGAAGATTAAAAGGCTAATTATAGAAATAACTACCAATAATATCAGCTTGGTACGGATCAACAGTTTTCTCATAATCTTAAGGGTACTAGGTTTTGGGTATTAATATAAGTCCTATACGTAAAAAGTACTCTAATGTTAGATATAACAAATAAATCTAACTTTTGTTTAATGATTTTTATGCGAGCCTAAACTTGGAAAATTGCCCTGAACTTTTCTCACCACTATAGGTAGCAAACCTTCAAGGCGTATGAGCACTTCTTGTTCAGTGTATTTTTCTTTTTTAAAATTCGAAGGCTTAGTATTTATTCTACCTTAGCGTAAACCTCTTCCATAATTATTTTATTAGGAAGCATACCTTGCAAGTAGAGTTAACGTTGTTACTGCAAGAAATAAAAATAACAGTTTTTTCATAATGTCTAGTGTTTAAGGTTAATATTAAAATTGGTTTTTTATTTAACAAAATCATTTTTTAAGTAAAATTTACTTTTACGCACTTCGAAGACGCAAAAAGCGGAGATTATGGACAGACACTAATCAATCATTTAACGCCTGATACACCATTGCCCGGAATTTATCCTGAACATTGCCATTATGTAGAGGCCATTGTTGCATGAATAAAAGGCACACTAGTTTTTCTTTGGGATCCACCCAATAGGTAGTGGCAAAAAAACCTCCCCAGGCAAAGGAGCCTTCAGATACTCCTAATAGTGTTTGTCCGCTTTTTGTAGTAATTTCAAAGCCCAAACCGAATTTATTGAGTCTCAGGTTCAGGTCTCCAATCTGGTTACAAGTCATAAGCTCAACGGTGCGACGCGCAAGTAATCTTTTGCCATTATATTCTCCGTAGTTTAATAGCATTTGAAGAAAAGTAGCATAATCTTTTATGGTTGAAACCAAACCGGCACCTCCGGAATAATAGGTTCCTGCAGTTTTTGGGTAATCCACCGAAATGCCTTTGAAAGTATTGTCATCCCATTTTTTGAGCTTATTGTCTTTACCTTCTGTATTAACACTTACCAGTCGGTCAAATTTTGAAGCTGGTAAGTAAAAATAAGTATCATTCATTCCCAGGGGATCAAAAATCCTTTCTTTAAAAAACTGATCCAGACTTTTACCGGAAACGACTTCAACCAGGTAACCCAATACATCCAAATTTAAACCATAGGTAAATTTTGTGCCGGGTTGATGAACAAGCGGTAGTTTTCCAAGTTTTTTAATAACATCACCCAGAACAATTTTATCATTTCCAAAACCAGGTTGAATTCCGGCCTTTGCATATATCGCTTTCATTCGATCAGAACCAATTTGCGCATAGTCAATCCCGGAGGTGTGAGTGAGCAGGTCGCGGATGGTTACTTCCCTGGTTGCCGGAACAGTGGTATAGCTACTGTCTTTATCATTGAATTTGTCCAACACCTTTGGATGTGCAAATTCAGGAATATAGAGGGAAATAGGATCATCGAGCAGGAATTTTCCTTCTTCAAATAGCATCATTACAGCCACACTGGTAATAGCTTTTGTTTGTGAAGCAATGCGAAAAATTGCATCTGTTTTCAGGGGTATTTTTTTGGCCGGATCATCGAATCCAATGGCTTTATTATAAACTATTTTTCCATCCCTGGCAATAAATCCGACGGCTCCGCACATATAGCCCTTGTCAATATTTTGTTGCAACATCTGATCGATACGGCCCAAGCGGTCTTCAGAAATGTTTGAAGACAATGGGGTGGCTGCTTGTAATACTGGCTTTTGTGCGTATAGTCCTGTTGAAATAAGGAATACAGCTAACAGGAGGAATAATTTATTGGTCTTCATAGGATTTTTAGTTATTGGTCAAAAGTTTAAACGAAATAATCCAAGTATCTAAATGCTCATTAACTGATTTTATGTGCTAAGCAAAAATGAGCATTTTTTAGGTGAAAATAAATTTATCTTTAATATTTTTCAAAACGAAAGTTCAAAGCGTAAATGAATTACTTTTGTGCATTCAAGAATTAAATTTTTATGAAGAAACCTACGCTATATAATAGACGTACCAGTAAAATTGAACACGAGAATACCTATAAGTTAGATGGCTTGGCATTTCTGTATAAAACTGAATTTGGCAAAATGCTTACCCATACCATCTTGAATAAACATATCATATCCACCCTTTACGGAAGAACAGTAAAAGGACGAAGAAGCATAGCGCAAATTGGCAAATTTATAAAGCACTATAAAATTGATGTTTCTGAGATTAAGCGGCCGCTCAGTTCTTTCCGCAGTTTCAACGATTTTTTCACCCGGGAGCTAAATGAAAAAGCCAGGCCCATAGATCATGAGCCTTCGCATCTCATTTCGCCGGCTGATTCGCGTTTGTTTGTATTCGATCTTTCAAAAAGTCCAAACCTTCCGGTAAAAGGCTATTGGTATTCGCTAAATATGCTGGTGAAGGATAAAAAGCTTGCTAAAGAATATGCCGACGGGTGGTGTTTTATTTACCGCCTGGCCCCTGTGGATTATCATCGCTATTGTTATATTGATGATGGATACCATGACAAAGTTAAACGTCTGCGCGGTGTTTTACATTCTGTGCATCCGGTAGCACTTACCACTACCAAATCTTTGTTATCAAAAAATTACAGAGAATTAACCGTTTTAAAAACGGAAAATTTCGGAAAGGTCTTGCATCTTGAAGTGGGAGCCTTATTTGTAGGCAAAATTGTGCAGGTAAATAAAAATGCACACACTTTTAAGCGGGGCGAAGAAAAAGGATGGTTTGAGTTCGGAGGTTCTACCATTATCCAGTTATTTAAAAAGGACTTTATTAAGCCCGACCAGGACCTTATAGAACATTCAGCCAATAAGATCGAAACCCTTGTTAAAATGGGGGAAAAAACGGGGGTAAGGATTTAATTGGGGTTGCTTTAATGACCGTTCAGGAGAATGGAACTTAGTGCGGAGAAGTCGGGAAAATCGTCGAGCGTAGTAGCGTTATGCAACGGTTAATAATAAATTTCAATGTTTCAATTCTAGTGGTTGAGTTACCGTCTGGCGTGCTGGTCAAATATTTGAATTTTTCTTTAAAAATAACCTCAAACTTTTTCCATTTTTGAATTTTGCCAATGCTTGATCATCAAACTCTGAAATAAGTAACAGGATCAGCCAAACCAATGATCCTACCCCAAGAAAAACGAAAACCCAAATGGTCATGCTTCCGATTCTGTTTTCAAAAGGTTCGTTCACCGGAAATAAAATTAATTCAGGGCTTGATACATATCTGCGATTTTTATTAACAGCCTTGCTATAAGCACTATAAGTATTATTATCGTCATCAATTCGTTTCAAATAAACAAACTGATATACATCCTTATTGTAATTAAGGTCAGCTAAACTTTGATTTACAAACCACTCATATTTTTCGTGTCTTTCCCATTCGTTAAGTGGTTTACTTATTTCTTTATGATATTCAATTCCATACCAGGCCAGGCAACTTAAATTAGAAGTATCAGCTGGTGTTGCAAAGATCGGGAGAACAATAAACATATGCATATTTAAATTCTCCTTGTTAACCGAATAGTAGTCATAAATACCCATGTGGGTTTTATCTATGAAAGCATTTTTAAGCGAGTAAAATCTTGGCGGCTCTTTTGTTTGAATTTGTGAACTACTGTTGAGTTCTATAAGTTTTGCATTTGCAAGATGCTCCTGAGCGTTATAAGTTGGGACAGCAATAACCACAGTAGCAATTAATTGATAAAGGAAGGGAGTGTTAGTTCCAAGTTCTTTTTTCATGTTCAGTAATTCGATTCTTGGACGCAACCCTAATAAAAGAATCCAGGGTAGCATAAAAGGAATGTAGATATTAGTTATTGACGCTCTGATATAAAATAAATGTAATTTAATAAGTAAAAGCCAATGCAGATAGGTATAGCCACCCACTACACAAACCGCAATAATCAAAAAGGGCAAGTAAATGAGTTTAAGTTTTTCTTTTTGTTTGTTCATAGCTTGTCAGTTTGTGGTTAGCCTTTTCATTAGTGATGTTCAAAATAAACTATTTTTCTTTAATCATGTACTTATCAAGTTTTTCTAAAAACCGTTCGTCAGACGTACCTGTGCGATTAAACATAATGCTTGGGGTAACGTTCGGCCATTCATTTTTTATTTAATTTTGGCATTGCACAAAATTATCAGTAATTTTAATATAATTGAATATGCTGAAGGGGATTCCTCTGTATTTTTTAAAAGCTACCATGCTGAAATTCAGGAATACATCTAAATGTTAATAGGTCTATTTAAAACCTATCACAAGAAAAATCGTATCACTTTACTATTATCTTTAATTAACTAATATGAAAAAAACACTACCCAAACTTTTATTGATTGCGATTAGTATTTGTATTTTACATTCAGGAAATGTATTAAGTCAGCGGAAAGTCGAAAAATTAGGTCGCGGCGTTGTAGCGGTGAACCTTGGTGGAGGCCAGGTTTATATAAGCTGGCGATTGCTGGTATCCGATCCTTCAGATATTGCGTTTAATATATATCGTTCCATTGGAGGTGCTGCAGCTACACAGCTTAATAGCACCCCTATTACAGCTACTACCGATTTTAGTGATAACAGCGCAAGTACAACCGAAAACAACGCTTATTATGTGAGGCCTGTTATTAACGGTGTTGAGCAAGCACCCAGTAAGTCTTTCGTATTGCCAGGTAGTCCTACAGCTAAAAGGTATATATCAATTCCACTTCAGCCATTGGCTCACTATTCAGTCCCGCATATTTATCCTGCTGACCTCGATGGTGACGGAGAATATGACTATATCGTGAAACGTTTGCCTGTGGATCAACATAACAATGTGATGGTGGAAGCATACAAAAGTGATGGAACATTCATGTGGCGGGTTGATCTTGGTCCAAATATTGAGCAAGGCGCTTCTACTCATAATCCTTTTATTCTGGCATACGATTTTGACGGTGATGGTAAAGCCGAAGTATTAATTCGGTCATCGGAGGGAACCGTTTTTACAGATGGATATACAATACCTGATGTGAACCACGATAACATATCGGACTATCGCACATTTCCTGCTGTGAATGTATTAAGTTATATGTTACGTAGAAATAATTGTCCTGAGTTCCTTTCGATGGTGGAAGGAACTACTGGTAAGGAACTTGCCCGTACCGATTGGATTGCCCGTGGCGATAGTGCCCAATGGTTAACATATTGGGGCGATACCGAGGCACATAGGATGAGTATGCAATTCATTGGTGTTGCCTACCTGGATGGTATTCATCCAAGTATTGTTGGTTCAAGAGGTCCCGGAGATGTAATGGATGTTGCTGCCTGGGACTATTCAAACAAACAATTTACAAAGCGCTGGGCATGGTCAGCCAGAAATAATGCAAGCATTCCTTCCGGTTATCATTGGGCAGATTTTCATAATATAAGAATTGCCGACTTAGATGGTGACGGCAAAGATGAAATATCATTTGGTGTTAATGCCATGGGTAATAACGGTGTTCCGCTTTATTATGCAAAAAATGATATCGGGCATGGCGACCGTTTTGTTATCGCAGATTTGGATCCCGACCGTCCTGGTCTTGAATGCTATGCTATTCAGCAGTCCACATCAGTATTGGCGGTATTGTATGATGCCAAAAACGGAGAGCGAATCAAAACATGGAGTTCATCAGCTCCTTTCGATGTTAGCCGTGGTGATGCTGCCGATATTGACCCCAGATATAAAGGCATGGAATTGTGGTCGTATGCACATAGTTCCGTACTCGACTGTAAAGGTAATCCGGTGCCTGGGGCAACCACATTTCCTCATCCGGCCCTTTCTATTTGGTGGGATGGCGATTTAACACGGGAAAATCTCGATGCAGCGGATGGCAATGGTTATAATCCGATTATTAATAAATGGAATTATGCAACAAATACTTCAAGCAGAGTATTAAGTTTATATAATGAAGGAGGCCAGTATAGCACTAAGACTCCTTATGCTGGCCGGGCAGCTCTTTATGGAGACATATTGGGCGACTGGCGCGAAGAAATTTTTTGTATGAGTGCAGATAGCTCGGAAATCAGGATTTTTTCAACCTGGACTCCGGCAACAAACCGCCTTTACTGTTTAATGCAAAATCCCGAATATCGTGCATGTATTGGTCCAAAGGGTTATTTGCCATCTACCGAAGTGGATTATTACCTGGGCGTTGGAATGACAACGCCTCCAACTCCTCCGGTACTCACTGCTAAAAGTGAGTGGTTTGGTGGTATGAACGGAAATGTATGGGATGTCGCCACCAATAACTGGAAGAATAACGATGTTGCAAGTCATTATACCGAAGGCGACACTATTATGTTTGATATTTCAGGCACGGGCAATACTTCGGTTACTTTAAACACACCGGTAAACCCTGGATTTATGATTGTAAACTCTCCGGTTGATTATTCTATCACAGGGACAGGAAGTATTTCAGGCGCTACCCGTTTGCTAAAATCCGGACAAGGATCTTTAACCCTGGCCACTACTTGTAATTATACCGGAAAAACGAACATAGAGCAAGGGTATCTCTATATTAATGCTACCCTCTCACAAAGTGCTGCCAGTGTTTATAAGGATGCCGGCATTGGGGGATCGGGTACCATCACGCAGGTGGTTTCTTTTGAAAAGGGTGCGATGGTCGTCCCGGGAACAAAAAGCACCGTTGGAACAATTACGTTTTCAAGCGGGTTAAATTTGCCTGGGGGAAACTCATTTTTATTTGATATTACCGACGATGCTTCCGGCTCGACAAAACCTAGTGATAAAATTATAGTAACTGGTAATTTAGTGCTTACCGACACTAATTATCTTGTTATCAATAAGATTAATGGCACGGTAAATCCCGGAACCTATCCTTTAATTAGTTATTCCGGCACGTTTACAGGTAACCTCAACAACCTTATAGTATCCGGGTTATATGGTCAAAAAGTTGTTCTCAGTAATGCTGCTGGGGTTATTTCGATGACTGTACTGGCAACCCGTTTGCCTGAAAAAATTGTATGGTCGGGTGTGGGGGCGAACTGGGATTTATTAACCTCACCAAACTGGCTTAACAATGGAGTATCTGAAGTATTTGTAACCGGCGATACGGTTCTGTTCAACTCAACCGGAAGCGGACAGTATAATGTCAATATAACAGAAGGAGTTTCCATAGGCGATATGACAGTTGACAATACCTTTAACGATTATACATTTGCAGGAACCGGATCCATCGGAGGAACCGGAGGACTGACTAAAACAGGAATAGGGACTTTAACCATTTCCAATGCAAATATGTTCACAGGTAAATTAGCGATTAACGGTGGAACCTTACAAATAGGAAGTGTTGCGAATGCAGGAACGGCAAGTCCTATTGGAGCTTCTACGGATACAGTACCCGGCTTGATAACTTTATCCAATGCAGAACTGAATTTTACTGGAACTGGTGCGAGTAACACTACTGATCATGGGATAACGCTGAGCGGTAATGATACCATTAACATATCTGCATCCTCCACGGCGCAACTTGCATTAAAAGGCAGACTGGATGGAACCGGGCTACTTGTGAAAACCGGACCTGGTATACTTATGTTTCAACCTGCCACTAGCAAGAATACCTATAGTGGAGGTACAGTGATTAAAGCAGGTACCCTCAGTCTTGGTAATGATGTAGCTAATGCAAATGGGTTGGGTACTGGTACCGTAACGTTGGACGGAGGAACATTATCGATGATTAACACTAACAGTTCATATACGATTTCTACTTTTAACCTGGCTGTGCCTTTCGGATCTACAGGAACATTTATTGCAGATGGTAGAGTTGAACTTTATGGGAATTTAACAGGTGGAGGGACTTTAAATTATAATACTCCATATACGCGTACAACGCTACATGAAGACATGACTGCTTTTACGGGACAGATTAATGCTACCGGGAGTGAATTGAGGTTAGCAAGTACTAACAGTTATGCAACCGTGTCCATTAATTTAGGCTCTACGGTAACGGCTTATTATAATACAAGTAATTCTTATGTCAGTTCTGCTCAAAATGTAACCATAGGTGAATTATCCGGCGTCTCAGGTTCCAAAATTCAGGATGAAAATTGGGCAATTGGAGCTAAAAACACAAATGCGACATTCAATGGAACTATTGTCAACGGAAGCACTGCTGTTTGTTCAATCACAAAAGTTGGAACCGGCACATGGACATTAACCGGAGCTAACACCTATACCGGTGCAACAACCATCAATGCAGGGTCTCTCATTGTAAACAACACTTCCGGTAGTGGGACCGGAACAGGAGCTGTTGCCGTTAATTCCGGCGCAACACTGGCAGGAACAGGTTCAATAGCAGGAGCTGTAACTGTAAATAGTGGAGGTATTATTTCGCCGGGGAACGCAACTATTGACACCCTTTTTGTTAAAAATACGGTTACATTCCTGGCAGGAAGTAATTATAATGTTGAGATTGACCGGGCCGGTTTGCCAAAAGCCGATTTGCTGTCAACTACAGGTGCAGTTCTTCTTAACGGGACATTGAATATAACCAACCTTGGTGCAGCCCTAGCCACGGGCGATAATTTTAAGATTATCACCACTACTTCCAACATTACAGGTTCGTTTGGTAGCATTGTACCTGCCGAGCCAAGTGCAAATCAAAAGTGGGATTTGAGCACTTTAAATACCAATGGTATAATACGTGTTGCCGATTATCTGCCTCAAACAATCACACTGAACTTTACAGATAAACAATATGGCGATGCAGATTTTTCAGCAGGAGCATCGGTAGCTTCCGGCCTGCCATTGACATACTCCACAGATAATCCATTAATTGCTACAATTTCAGCTAGTGGAATGATCCACATTGTTGGGGCAGGTTCATGCACAGTTACG
Organism: uncultured Bacteroidales bacterium; assembly: GCA_964478555.1. Lineage (GTDB taxonomy): Bacteria > Bacteroidota > Bacteroidia > Bacteroidales > JAAUTT01 > JAAUTT01. The sequence goes on from CAYZNC010000045.1 coordinate 11,880, forward strand.
GTAAACCAGGCTGGTGATGCTACACATCGTCCTGCGGTGGTCACGCAAGCTTTGAATATAGCAAAAGCATCATTAAGCATTACAGTTGTAGATACGTTCCGCTATGTTGGCGCGGCTAACCCGGCATTCCGATTCATTTATAGCGGATTTGTGGGGAATGACAAGGTAAGTTCGCTTAGCGTATTGCCGGTAGCAAACTGTTCTGCTAATTCTGCTAATTCTGCTGGTGATTATGATATTACACTTTCGGGCGGAGACGATAAAAACTACACTTTTTCGTATACCAATGGAAAACTTACGGTAAAAGTGAACTCCCTGGTGCAAACATTAACCGAAAAATCTTTGCAGTTGTATCCTAATCCTACCAGTGGTTGGGTATATGTCGATCTGGATAAAAATGCAACCGATGCTGTCATCGAAGTATTTAATTCCTCTGGCATGAAGATCATGTCGGTAAAAGAATCGGGTAGCCGGATTTCTATCGATTTGAGTAATCATCCAAATGGTATTTATATGATTAGAATAATTACAGGTACAAATGGGGTGAGTAAAATGGTTTTGAAGAATTAAATAGATGTTAGAACCAGATGCTAGAGCCAAGATACAAGAATCAAGACTTTGAAAACAAAACAGCGAAGGTCTCTTCGCTGTTTTTGTTTACGTACTTAGTCTTATATCTTGGTTCTTGTGTCTTACGTCTTGGTTCTTATGTCTTACCTTTTATCTCTTTACCCCCAAACCTTTGTTTTGCAACCGCTATAATAAAAGCTACCAAAACAAAAAAGCTCAATACCAAAAAGCTAAAATGCAATGTTTTATATTCTGCCAACAGCCCAAGCAATACGGGTCCAAAAAGAAAACCCATATTAGCCGATGCTGAAATAATAGATACCCCATCCGTGGTTTTTACTCCTTTAATATTTGCAGCCATGCGATAAACTTCAGGGACAACCGTAGAAAAACCCAGACCAACAATGGTAAATCCTAAAATTGCAGAAATAGCCGGATAACTAAAAGGCAATAATACCAACACAAAACCGGTAAACCCTATCAGTGACCCCACTGAAATTAATTGCCACGATCCCAATTTCTTACTTATCCAGTCTCCGGAAAATCGACCAATCGTCATAGCCAGCGAGAAACCTGCATATCCAAAACCAACATAGGTTAAATCAATCTTTATGATTTTTTTCAAATATAAGGCACTCCAATCAGCTATAGCTCCCTCGGTAACCATGAATATTAATGCAACCACAGCTATGATGACCAGGGGCTTTAAATTAGCAACCGATCTTTTTTCCTTTTGAATGTGCTCGCCTTTCAAATGGAAATACTCTTTTCTGAAATATGCCTGAATACTTATCAATATAATGCATAAAACGCTGATGTGCAGAAAGGGGTTATGCAATTTGGCAGCGATGAAACTGCCTGCTGTTGCTCCAATCATCCCTCCGGCACTAAAAAACCCGTGGCTACCGGACATAATATATACCTTATCCTCCTTTTCAATGATGGCAATGAGCGAATTGATTGAAATAGCCAATGAACTGCTGGCCATGCCACAAAATAGCAATGATGTGCAAAGTAAGATATAAGTATTTGCGAGCAGCGGACCAAAAAGTGCAAGGCTATAAAAGCAAAGCGAGTAGAATGCCATTCTTCCAACGCTCACTCTATCCAGCAAACGATTACAAACAGGTATCATGCATAACGCCCCGATAGGGGCAAAAAACAATGCTCCACCTATTTTTCCTTCTGTTATCTTTAATTTGTCGGCAACATAGGGAATATAAACCACCCATGTGCTGAATATCAAACTAAAACAACTGTAAAAGAAAGCAGAAACCAAATATTTTCGTTTCCTTAAGAAAACCTTAAAAGACAACATTGCGTTGATAAAAATAAGCCACAAAACTAATTTTATTTGTTGAACTCATTGGTATATTTTTTTATCGAATATTTTTAAAACATTGGTCTGGGCTTTACGATAATTTAAAACCATGATAGACTCCTGCAAAACCATCAACTTAATAAGTGTGCTCTTGGATTAATGGGGCTCATGGCCAATCGCCAAAATATATATTTTATATTTTTATGCAAATGGCCACAATACCAAAACTTTAATTAGATTTTTTCTGTTGTACCAACAAATGTATAATTTTTGATAAGTTTAAACCTAATCTGGGGTTATTTCGCCATAATATGCAGCTGTGTTTTTTCTACATGGGTATACCTTTCTTTACCAATGACTTTGCAAGTAACTGTTAATTAGTAATTTATTCAAATAGCATTGTTAATAAACCTGTTGATAAATCGTTGATCCTATAAAGCATTTATTTATTTATATTTACAATGTTTATTTATTGAAATTATTTATTAATCTTAATTACTAACCCTTTATTTACTTTAGTATGAATAAACAAGATTTAATTGATTCCATTTCGAAGGAAAGTAAACTTTCGAAAGCTAATTCCAAGAAAGCTTTAGAAGCTTTAACAAAAAGCGTAAAAAAAGCTTTGAAGAAAGGTGATAAAGTTATATTAGTTGGCTACGGAACTTTTTCAGTTGTAAAAAGAGCTGCCAGAATGGGTAAAAACCCACGTACAGGACAAGCTATTAAGATTCCTGCCAAGAAAGCTGTTAAATTCAAAGCTGGTGCTGAGCTTGCAAAAGCAGTAGAAAAGTAGACATTTGATCATTTTATGATCGAGGCCCGGCTTACTCAGTAAACCGGGTTTTTTATTGGTGTAAAACTTGAAAGTTTGGTTGAATCAATTTCATCTTTTGTAAGAATAAATTTAATTTTGAACCTCCTAAAAGACATTCGCTATGATAAAAAGTTTCCTTTTGGTCGTAATTCCAGTTCTTTTACTTGGTTGTAAGAGCAGCAAATTAGTTAAAGTTTCTACATCAGGTAAGGAACAATTGATCAGCCTTACGATAAATGATCAAATTGTATCGCTTAAAATTACCGGTGATGAAAATACAGGAGCTGTTTTTTTTGAAACGGTAAAAGGTAAAACGTGGCTGCAGGGAGAGCCGGTTAAAATAGAAGATGATAAAAACCATTTTGAAGGTGAATGGAACCTGGATGGAAGAATGATTTCTGTTAATATCTCTAAAACCCCTGGCAATTACGAATTTTCGTTTAAAGCCAAACCTGATACTGGAATTTCAAAATGGGGGATATCCCTCGCTTCAACAAAAGATGAATACTTTACCGGTTTATTTGAGCGTACTGTGGATGGAAAACAACAGGAGTCGTGGAAGAAGGGAATAAAAGAAGCGCTTAATATACGGGGCCAGGAAATTAATATGCTGATTAATTATACCTTGTCTTTATATAGCCCTTTTTACATTTCTTCGGCCGGTTACGGATTATTTATAAAAGGTACATGGCCAGGGCATTATGACATGTGTAAAACAAATCCCAACAGGGTTAAAATTGAATTTGAAGGTCCATCGTTAAGCGGAATTATTTACACTTCGTCCAATCCAATGGAACTTGTTAAAGCACACGCATTATACACGGGGCCCACAATCGTTCCTCCAAAGTGGTCATTTCTTCCCTGGCGATGGAGAGACGAGCATTCAAATCGAAAAAAATACTATGATAGTACAAAGGTTGAGGCCCCATACAATAGCATGCTTGTAGAAGATGTTTTAATGATGAAGGCTTTTGATATACCTTGTGGAGTATACTGGGTAGATCGCCCATGGGGAAAAGGGCCTCACGGGTACGACGATTTTGAATGGGATCCTGAGCGTTTTCCGGAAGCCCGTAAAATGATCGATTGGTTGCATCATAATGATATGAGATTTGTTCTGTGGATTGCTCCATGGGTTTGCGGAGAAATGAGAAACGAAGCCATAAGAAAAGGATACAGTTTACCGGGAAGTGGACCTGTAGGGGGCGTTGATTCTACTATGATAGCTTCTCTCGATCTTACCAATGCTGAAGGGTGTAAGTGGTGGCAGGAGAAAGGATTAGAAAAAATGTTGAAACAGGGCGTCGACGGCTTTAAATTAGACCGTGGCGAAGAGATGATTCCCTCCGGTAAAAATATTTTGCTACACGATGGCAGAACGGCAAGAGAAGTTTATAATCAATACTCCGTTTTATATGTAAAAACGGTGAATGAAAGTTGTAGAAAAATTCATGGCAATGATTTTTTAATATTTCCGCGTGCCGGATATACAGGAAGTTCGAGGTATAGTGGATTTTGGGGCGGTGATATTGGCACACCTCCCGAAGGTTTACGCACTTGTATAATTGCAGTACAGCGCAATGCCATAAACGGCTATCCTATTTGGGGCTCCGATATTGGAGGCTACTGGCAGGGAGATTTGGATAGAGAAATCTGCGCTCGCTGGCTTGCTTTTGGTTGCTTTAATCCGATTATGGAATTTGGACCTACTGAAAACAGGGCTCCATGGGACATGAAAAAAACACCAAATTACGATACCACGCTGATAGCCATATGGCGGTTATATGCGAAAATTCATACCTCGTTGCTCGACTATACTTATAACCTGGTGAAACAGGCACACCAAACCGGTATGCCTGTTGTACGTCCGTTATTCCTTGAATTCCCTAAACAGGAACAATCCTGGAACCATTGGGAATCTTTTATGTATGGACCAGACATTCTTGTTTCTGCGTTATGGGAAAAAGGCAAAAACACTCAGACGTGCTATCTTCCTGCTGATGCAAAGTGGCGCGATGCCTGGGATAACAAAGTGTATGACGGAGGGCAAAAAATTGAAATCCAAACGCCTATGTACAAAATACCTGTTTTTATCAGGGAAGGTTCCAAGGTGGACCTTGGCGATTTAAATAAATTGTACCAGCAATCACTCGAATTGGCTAAAAAGAGACCTGATTTGAAAAAGCTGGAGAAGGAAATGTTTAAAAATTAAGGGTGCTGAATTTTATCACTAACGTATCAAGTTGCCGGTTTGTTAGGCTTTAGAGATGCTGAAGCAATCCTTAACAAAATAATGTCCCGGTCAAATTCATAGAGACTTCAGATTGCAAATTTGAAGACATTGGGATTTTGTGGTGAAAATTCAGAAGCAAATAAAAAACCACTCAAAAGTTTTATCTTCTAAGTGGCTGTTAATGTGAGTGGGCCCACTTGGGCTTGAACCAAGGACCCCCTGATTATGAGTCAGGTGCTCTAACCAGCTGAGCTATGGGCCCAAAATTGTGTGAAATATTATATGTTATATTCTAATTTTGGGACTGCAATATTAAACAATTACAACTTATTTATCAAAAGTATTAACTAAATTTTTATGCTTCAACGTCACATTGCAAAAAAAATAAACATCTCCGAGCAACAATTGTTTGGCATTAAGAATATTATATTCGACATGGGGGGAGTGATTATGAATATTCATTTTGAGAAAACCAAAAATCAATTCAAGAAAATAGGGTTTAACGATTTCGACAATATTTATTCCCAGATAAAACAATCTCATTTGTTCAATCAGTTCGAAACCGGCAAGATTTCTCCTCAAACGTTCAGAGACGGGCTTCGCTTGTATAACGCTCAGCTTACCGATGAACAGATAGACCATGCCTGGAACCATATGATAGGAGAAATGCCGGAAAGTAATATTGCACTTTTAAAAAAGATTCGAAGTCATTACAGGGTTTTTCTCCTCAGCAATACCAACGCTATTCATATAGATTATTTTAATAAATATCTGGAGCACAGGTTTGGATATAATCCTTTAGCGGAAATGTTTGAACGTTCTTATTTTTCTTTCGAAATGGGAAAGCGAAAACCTGATACCGAAATATATGAACATGTTTTGGACTTGGAACATCTGAAGGCGTCCGAGACCTTATTTATCGACGATACGGAAATTAACGTTACAGGGGCACAAAAAGCAGGACTGTTCGGATATTTTCTAAAAGATGAGACTATTAATGATTTGTTTAATGTGTAATCATCAATGATGCTGAATTATAAATGATTTCAGAACATCCGAACAAATTCCCGGTTCTTCAATAAAACCCATATGACCTGAATTTTCAAGGGTGAGAATTTCCCCTTTTGGCGATCGTTTAGCAACCGGGTACATAACATCAAATGGGATATAGTTATCTTTTCTTCCCAATATGTACAGTACTGGAGTATAAGTTTCTTTTAGCAATTCCTGCCGGTCGGGGCGTATTTTCATACCTTCGAGGAGGGCAATAATACCTTCAGCGGGTGATTGTGCTGCTATCTTTTGGGTCCATTCAACTTTGTCTTTAAGTCGCACGAGGTTATCATTGGCAAAACCCTTTGCCGGGTTTGCCGTAAATAACAGGTCCTGTTTGCCTTGCTTTATTATTTCAATTTCGCGGTCACGATTTGCTTTCTTTTCTTCACTATCCGCAAAAGGTGTCGAATGAAATAAACATATGCCTGATACTTTATGCAGATAATTAGCCAAATACGCAAGGGCTACATAACCGCCCATGGAATGCCCGGCTACAAACACCTTATCGATTTCGAGGTTTTTAATTACCGTGTCTACCGCTTCGGCCATTAAATCCATGGTATGAACTTCCGAGACTTTACCAGATTTGCCGTGCCCTGGAAGATCAATAGAAAGTACCCGGAAATTTTTAGCCAGTTCATCGGCAAATCCATCCCAGATATGGTTCGTTTCCAAATATCCGTGCAACAATACTACTACATTGCCGCGACCCCGGTCTACATAAAAAATTTCAGATGATTTAAAAGGTACCATAAAATGAAAATTTATCAATCAAAAATAAGGAAAATTTATAAGTCCAAATAAGTTATCTTTATCCACTTAATTCAACTTGGCAGCTATTTTTTCTTTGAATTACTTTTCGTTCTTTTTTATTCAATAGTTTTGTGTAATCAGTATAAAAGCTAAAAAATGATGATTCGACAATTATATATTTCATGCCTGATGGTTTTTTTATTACATGGATTTGACCTGCATGGTCAGGGTTTTACAGTATCGGGAACAAAATTACTGGATGCTGGAGGCAAAGCGTTTATCATTAAGGGGGTAAATATGCCAGTCATCTGGTATCTTGATAAATCGCCCGAGGCATTAAAGAAAATAGCCGGTCTCAACGCAAATTGCGCACGTGTTGTTTGGTCAACAAGCGGAAAGGCTGATCAGTTGGATAAAGTGCTTCAACAGTGTGTGGAATTGGAAATCGTACCCATGGTGGAATTGCATGATGCCACAGGGAGTCCAAAAGCAGAGAAGTTATTGGAAACCGTAAGTTATTATACCAGGGAAGAAGTGAAAGCGGTGCTGGTGAAGTATGAAAAATATCTTTTAATTAATCTTGCCAATGAATGGGGCGATTATTATGTTACCCCTGAATATTGGAAGGACAGTTATGCAACGGCTGTTGAAATGTTAAGAAATGCCGGAATCAGTTCTACCTTGGTAATTGATGGGCCAAAATGGGGGCAGGATATGCAACCTATTCTTCAATACGGTAAAGCCTTACTTGACGCAGATCCCCGCAAGAATATTCTTTTTTCAGTTCACATGTATGGTTTCTGGAATGATGCTCAGAAAATTGAAACCGAGTTGCAAAAAGCTCATGATTTATCGTTGCCTTTGATTATTGGTGAATTTGGATTTAATTTTAACAATGGGAATAATAATTTGAATTGCAAGGTGGACCATGCGCTTATTATTCGTAAATGCAATGAACTTGGTTACGGATATCTGCCATGGTCGTGGGCTGGCAATGATAAGAATAATGCCTGGCTCGATATCAGTGATTGGGATAAATTAACTTTGTGGGGCAAAGACATATTTGAGGGCCCTAATGGTATTACCGCTACCGCCAAAAAGGCTTCTATTTTTGAAAAAAAGTAGGAGTGATTGAGATTGTCTCAAAAGTCGAATTATTTGTTCACGCAAAGCACGCTAAGAATGCGCTAAGATCGCAAAGAGTTAAGATACTTAGAAATTATCTTTGCGTTCTTTGCGAAAAACTTTGCGGCCTTTGCGTGAAAATTAATTTTATACTATAACAAATATGGCCCTGATTAGCTCATACTCGCGCGTGTTTCCAAACGCAAGTGGTTCGAAATTTTCGTTTTTTTATTGTATACATTAACTATTAAACAAAGTTCGGTGATTTCTATAACAAATAAGGCCCTGATTATCCCTCAGAGCCTTATTTTTGAAGTAACCTACTTTTTCAATTTTTCACGATTGGGATGTTTTTAATTACGGCTCCACTTTTCGTGGTTAGTTTTAAGTAATATAAACCGGGAGCTAGTTGGCCGGGATTCACATCAATGAGTGCATAACCATTGGCAACGTATGTCTTCGAATACACCAATTTCCCATTTACATCATACATATTTAAATATATTTCTTTTTCCGTTGAGGTCAGCAACTCGATATTTAAATTGTCCGTAAACGGGTTAGGAAATGCTTTGGTGAACAATATCAGATCGTTATTTTCCTCGTTGTCCGCTAAGGCTGATTTAGGTGAACCGCAAATATTGCCTTTGGAAATTGCAGCAGCACTTCTATTATTTCCCCAGGCGTCTATCCACGAAACTACCAGAATGTTTCGATTGGTTCGCGCTGGTGTGAAAATTTTGTTTACTCCGGGTTTGACGATCAAACTTTGAGTTGAGCCTCCATATAGCAATCCGTAAGTAATCGTTACATTAAATGCATTTGGATTGTAGATGGACCAATTTCTGAAAGAATCGGGTTTTTCAGCGCATAAAGAAGCTACCGATATGGGTTTGATACCAATGTTTTTTAGCAATTCACCTGCAGCGGCATCAGCCTGAATCAGGCCAAACCCTGTGGCAAAATCATAACCTTTATCAAATTTGGGAGTGAATGGATCATCCATGTCGATAGCAGTTTTAGCCATGCAATTAACGATGAGGTTCTGATCGGCTTTACTTCCTGACATTTGGGTAAGTAAAGCTGCAACCCCTGCAGCATGTGGAGCAGCTGCTGAAGTACCAAAGAAATTGGGAAAATTATCACCATCGTTAAGTTGTTGTCCGAAAAATGAGGTATTTCCACCATCGGTTGCCACAAAATGTGGATTTAATCTTATCTCTGGATTTCGGAGCTTTTTGCCTTTTTGATCGAACAGAATTGGGATACCACCAACCGAAGAATAATAATTAATTGGTGGGGGATCCACGCCATACTGAGGTGTCCGGAACCAGAATGTAGCGCCAACAGAGGTTACTTTATCCGAATTGCTATGTCCAAAACAGGTGGGACTGTTCGTCGCGAACTCATCAATGCTGTTATCACCGAAATTTATGAATTTTATTTTACCGGGATTTGGATTAGGCCCGGCTGCACCTAACCATTTTCCAATAGCAATATAGGCAGTTAATGGAACCGTATCGTTGTTAACAACGCCCAGTATTTCAAAAGGATCAGCTCCTACATTGGAGTTCACCGATTCCAAAACTACGGTTTCCGGATTTCTTTCAAGTGTGAGAAATATATCGAGGTCGGTTTTAGCTCCCGGACATCCCTCGCATACCGAAGCAAAAGGATCATCCCATTGCAGTGAATATAACAATAAACCACCAGGCCCAAAAGTTACTTGTTGAAAATTACTTACTCCCGGGCCCGGATCGAAGTCGTGTAACATATACCGTCCCAGTGTATCCCCGGTAAACGGATTAACCACCAAATGTATTCCACCATTACGGAAAGGACTTTCGTAGGATTGCCTTGCTTCATTGCCAGCTGAGCTATAATGCGAAACGCCATAATTTTTTACTGCATAATCTACAGCTTGGGCTATGATACCATCCTGAAAAAATGGTTCATTCAAATAGGATATGTCATCCGTAATAATTTTACATGAATCGGCTGCAAGATTAATGATACCCTCGGCAAATGACACTTGTCCGGTGTTAGCGGTGCTGAAAGCCAAGTTTGCTCCTGGCGCAAGGTCGTGAATAATTTCCATCATAGCGCGTCCTTCGTCTGTGCCATCAGGTATGTCGCTAAGCACTTCTACCGGGGTTGAATAGCCGTCAGGATTTCCTGTTCCGGGCAAATCGCCGGTTAATACACCACTGTCTGCGCCCTTCAGACTGTTGTAACTGTCCGACAGTACCCCAATTTTAACCCCCGAACCTGTTACGCCAAACTTTTCACGAACCAGGTTACTTTTGAGTGCTATATCGCCCTGGGTGGTTGTAATTCCGATATTGGTTATGGGGCGGCTAACAGGAGCAATAAATGCCAGTTCAGTAATACTGTCGAGTTTATTAACCGATGCAATAGGAAGCCAACCCTGGACTTTACCACCAAAAATGGCCGCTTTCTGCAGGCCCAGATCTTCAAGTTTCGAAGCAAGTTCGAGGCAGTTACTTTTTGCGGTAGCTTCTACCAGAACATAATTATTTTTGATTTGCACCAGTCCTGCATAGGGCACTAACGTTGTTGATACATTTCTTTTTGTTAACGGGGCTTTTCCCGTTAAGTTTTTTGTGTATAGTTCCTTTAGGTTCCTGGATACTTTAGTTTTATTTGTTTGTGCTAACAGAGGCAAGCTGCATACCAGACATACCACAGAGAATAAAACCAAAAAATATTGTTTTAAAAACGGAGTAGATTTTTTCATAATAATTGGGTTTTAGTTCATGGGATAAATTTATAATAACATATTTTTACAAACGAATTTTAGTCTAATTGGTTCAGTCGTTTTCTTCAACACTAAAATATGTAGTGTTTTTTCAATATTCAATCTTTTATAGTATTTTTAAAGCGTTATGGCATCGTTAAATCAAAGCCATGAATAATATAGAAAAAGAAATTTTTGATAAGATACAAGAAGGAGATACCAAAGCTTTTGATATTTTATTTACTAGCTACTATCCTATATTGTGCGTTTATGCCAAAGATTTACTAAAGGCTTCCGAAATTGCTGAAGAAGTTGTGCAGGATGTTTTTGTCAAATTGTGGAATAATCGCACGGATATATTCATAAAATCATCCTTGAAAGCATATTTATACAGAATGGTACACAATCATTCGTTAAATTATATACGTGACAATTCTACACGCAAAACAATCAAAGCATTGTCGATGGACGACCTTAAGTGGCGATTTGAATTATTGGAACTGGAATCCTCGTACTCCATTTTTGATGATTTAATTTCTGACCAAATGGAAAATGATTTGAATAGCGCCATTGATGCATTACCTGACCAGTGTAAAAAAGTATTTTGTTTCTCCCGTTATCAAGGGCTCTCCTATTCCAAAATTGCTGATCAGCTCAATATATCTGTTAGTTCTGTAAAGACGCAAATGCAACGAGCTGTGGAAAAGTTAAAGGAAGTTCTTGAAAAATATACGGTGTAATGCAAATTGATTTCTCCCCTAACAAACTTTAGGCATTAAGTAAATTTCGAAAGCTTGACCCATTAAGCTGTTTGTATAAATTTTGGTTATTATTTTAATTAAGTCTAAAAGAAAAGTTTGAAAAGAAGTCATCCAATTTATACATTTTAGTGTCATTAATTATAAACCCGGATATATTTATTATATTGAATGTATTCTTTGCAGTTCAATCCGGTTTATGAGAATTGAGGCGCTTATTAATTGAATGTTGGCATGCAAGAAAAGAACGTTTATGAATTGATAATAAAATTCTTATCCGGGAACTCACTTCCGGAAGAAGAAGTTTATATTTTGGAATGGAAAAAGCAATCTGAAGAAAACAGGAATTTATTCAATTCTATAAAAAATACCTGGATAGCAAGTTCGCAAATAAAAACAGAAACGCTGTTCCAGGTTAACCTGGCCTTAAAAGATGTAAAGGCTAAAAGAAAAATTGCTTCCTCGCAAGGTAAATCTCTCTACTTTAATAATGCTTCAACAAAAATGTCAATCAGCAGGTTTTTAAGGTTTGCTGCTATGTTTTTTATTGTATTTGCCTTAGGAGTATGTTCAGTATTGTTTTTTGGTAAATTTTTAGCAAAAACGCAATCAGCTGTTTGCCGTTTTGAAGCTCCAAAAGGGTCACGAGCTATCACCTATTTACCGGATGGAACGAAAATATGGTTAAATGCCGGTAGCAGCCTGGAATACTCTACTGATTTTAATACTGCAAAACGCATCGTTAAATTAACCGGAGAAGCCTTTTTTAAAGTAAAAACGAATCGTTCCAAGCCCTTTATTGTAATGGTGGATAACCTTTCCATTAAAGCTTTTGGTACGTCCTTTAATATTAAAGCTTATCCTGAAGAAAAGCAAGTTGTTACAACGCTTGTTGAGGGGGTTGTAAAAATTGAAGGTAAAGAAAAGGATAACAAATCGTTTATTTATGAAATGAAACCAAAGCAGAAGACGATATATTATAAGACTGAAAAACAGGTAATTACTACAGATATTAAAGAAGAAACGAACCAAACACAAACAGCTGAGAAATCTGAGGACATGCAGCCAGCAGCAGTTGTTCCATTGGTAAGTGCTAATAATGTAAAAACCGAACTTTATACTTCATGGAAAGACAGTCTTTGGATAATTCAAGCCGAAAAATTGGAAGATTTGGCTGTGCTCCTTGAACGCCGGTACAATGTAACCATTTCGTTTATGAGTGATGAAGTTAAAAAATACCGTTTTTCAGGAACAATTCAGAATGAAACTTTGGAGCAAATATTTGAAATAATGAGACTTACTATGCCGGTTTCCTATTCTATCGATAAGGGACTTGTATCAGTGAGAGTTGATCTGAATTTGCAGAAGAAATACAAGTCGCCGTTTCATAAACAAACTTAATTACTAAATTTACTAACAGAGCCCATATTCAAAACTGACCTATGATAAATCACTTCCTTTGAAAAAAAGAATTGGAACTATAAGATAGTCCCAATCCAGTTTGATTTCTCGATATTCTACTGCCATAGAATACCAAAGCTTATTATTAATTAATTTACCTACAAAACTATGAAAAATTTTTGTACAAGGTTTTTTTTGTCCAAAATAATAACAAACAACAAAACCTTTTTTAATCATGAAATTTACACTTCTACTAACACTACTTATGGCACTGAATGTGTCTGCGACGTTATACTCGCAGGATGCAAAATTTAACCTTTCTCTGCAAGACAAGACATTGAGGGAGGTGATTAAAACAATAGAAAGTCAGAGTAAATTCAGATTCTTTTTCAGCGATGATTACTTAGACCTTAATAAAAAAGTAACACTATTTGCTCAAAATAAAGGGATCAATGAAATTTTATCGGATTTGCTGGAGCAAGGGAAAGTTACGTTTAAAGTAATGGATAACAATGTAATTGTAATTACTCCGGCAAGGGAGAAACAAACTAATAATGTAAACGGTGTAGTTACAGACGGAGGAGGTGGCGAGCCTCTGATTGGAGTGAATGTGGTTGTAAGAGGGACTACCAGAGGTGTTGTTACTGATGCCTATGGGAAATTTACTGTAGAAGCTAATCCTGGAGAAACTTTGGTATTTAGTTACATTGGTTACTTAAGTGAAGAAGTAGCTGTAGGTAATCAACCTTCAATTAAAGTGAGCCTCGTTCAGGATGTTAAAAAGCTGGATGAAGTGGTTGTTGTGGGGTATGGTACCGTTAAAAAGTCAGATTTAACAGGAGCTGTCAGTTCTGTTGGATCCAAAGAGGTAGTTGCAAAAGGATCGGTTAGTCCTTTAGAAGCTATGCAGGGACAAGTAGCAGGGGTTAACATATCCGCAAATTCAGGACGTGCAGGCGCAACTTTTTCATTGGCCATTCGTGGTCAGAATTCATTGCAGCAACAAAATGCTTTATATGTTGTGGATGG
>CAYZNC010000046.1:0-25503 GCA_964478555.1 uncultured Bacteroidales bacterium
CTTACGGATTAAAACTGTTTTATGACTTGTTAGCTGCATCTCACTCCAAAAAGGATCTTACTTTAGTAGATAGTCCACCCATTAAGTTTTTAAGCGGTACAGACACCTCTTCCCTCTATATTTTTGTAGGAGCATCTTTTATAACTGATTCGGCAACCTCTCTAAAGTTTATGGATTTTGTCAGGAAAGGTAATGTTGTGTTCTTATCATCGGTTAAAGCAGATCATCATTTTTTTCAATACCTTACTGATGATAAGTGCCTATCCGTTCAATATGAGCATTATTCCGATACTATCGCATATATACGTTTTTTTCAAAATACGGGTGAAGATTCAATTTTTACCTTTGATTACAAAATTGAAAAAAAACTGGTTGATCATAGGTGGTATGGATTAAACAAAACTTTATTTGCGGATACTTTTGCAACTTTTGGATTCGAAAAGATAACCAACCTTAATAATGATTTAATCGATTGTTATAAAGTAAAATACGGGAAAGGCTGGTTTGTTTTTCATAAAAATCCTATTTTGTTCACCAACTATAATCTCAGGCAAAAAATTGGACTAAGTTATGCCAACAGGATATTTGAGAAATTTACCAGAACGAAAATTTATTGGGATGAATACAGCAAATCACCAGCTAAGACTACAGAAAAAGATCAGGAGTCTCCCCTACGCTTTATACTTTCGGAAAGAAGCCTGAAATGGAGCTGGTATCTCCTTTGCTTATTCCTCCTGCTTTTCGTGGTCTTTAATGCTAAACGTCATCAATCCTATATTCCCTTACTTCCCAGTAACGTAAATACTACCATTGAGTATATCAATTCAATTGCCTCATTGCATTATCAGAACAATTCCCAAATTTTTCTGGCTGATGAAATTTTAAGACAGTTTTTAACCTTCATTAAACATAAATATAATATTTCACCTCATCTGGACAGGCAGCAGATGATTAAAGTGCTTGCGTTAAGATCGGGCATTCCGGAAGAAAAAATTTCCATTTTGTTTAGGCGTCATTCCGAAGTGAGATATAGTACTGTTCCTGAAATTAAAGATTTTTTTGAGTTTTATAAATTAACCGAATATTTCTATCAAAATTGTAAATAATATGGATGAGCAAACCTTTTTAAACGACGAAACAACTGCTACAAACCAACCAGGCCTTGAAAATAAAATTGGCTACGCCGATGTGTCCATCATTATGGATTTTGCGCTAGGAATAAAAACAGAATTGCAAAAAGTTATTATCGGAATGGACGATACCATTGAAATGCTTGTTGTTGGCTTATTAACAAACGGGCATATTCTCCTTGAAGGCGTCCCTGGTATTGCAAAAACACTTTTGGTTAAGTTGTTGGCCAATGTGATGGATGTCGAATATAAAAGAATCCAATTTACGCCCGACCTCATGCCCTCGGATGTAGTGGGAACAACCGTGTACAATATGCAATCTTCAAATTTTTATTTTCGTAAAGGCCCTGTATTTAGTAATATTATTTTAGCCGACGAAATTAATCGTGCTCCTGCAAAAACACAAGCAGCGCTTTTTGAAGTAATGGAAGAACGGCAAATTACGGTCGATGGAGAAACCCATCCAATGAAATATCCACTGTTTATTATCGCCACACAAAACCCTATTGAACAGGAAGGTACTTTCCGACTTCCTGAGGCCCAATTGGATAGATTCCTGTTCCGGTTAAAAATGGGATATCCGAAAATTGAGGAGGAAAATCTAATCCTGTCCCGATTTAAATCCGACTTTTTTAATAAGACGGAGCATAACGTAAATAAAATTTTTAACGCCGATGATCTGCTTCGTTGTACATCGGTGGTTGAACAGGTTTATATTAAGGATGAAATGCTGAATTATATTTCTCAAATAGTATGTAATACCCGCGACAATTCCAACTTGTTCCTGGGGGCTTCACCGCGTGCATCATTAGGTATCATGCGAACATCAAAAGCATTAGCAGCTATACGGGGAAGAGATTTTGTTACGCCTGACGACATTCAGAAAGTAGCTTATCCTGTTCTAAACCACAGAATAATTCTAACTCCCGAAAGAGAAATTGAAGGAATTGATGCCAGCGATATTATTCATGATATTATTCAGAAGATTGACGTGCCAAGATGATCAGGATATTTAAACAATTATTTTTCTCCTCAAGATTTTTCATAATTGCCGCGATAATCGTGGTAATATTTGCATTAAGCTTTATTGCCCCCTGGCTATTCAAAATTGGACAATTATGCCTTATTTTACTCGTTTCATTTTCAATTGCCGACAGCTTTTTACTCATCGACAAAAAGCGAAAACTAACTGTTAGACGTGCAGTACCTAACATTATATCGCTGGGCGACGAAAATCAAATTGCTATCCATGTAAAAAATACGACAGGCCTGAAAATAAAGATCATCATTTATGATAATTTGCCTTTTCAATTACAAAACAGGGATTTTAAAATTGAAAGCGAGTTGTCAAAAAATGAGGAAAAAACTTTTGAATATAAGATAACACCTACTTCCAGAGGTAAATATAGTTTTGGCAAAATCAATATTTTTGTTTCGTCTTCCATTGGCATGATCAACCAAAAGCAGGTTTTTGACGTTGAAAATGCGGTTCATGTTTATCCTTCTATCATTCAGATGAAAAAATATGAACTGAAAACCCGCTCGTCTTCTTTATCCGAAGGAATAAAACGACACCGACGTTTGGGACATAGCTATGAATTTGATCAGATAAAAGAATATGTTATAGGTGACGACAGCCGAAGTATAAACTGGAAGGCGAGCAGCCGCAGGTCTACACTGATGGTTAACCAATATGAAGATGAAAGATCGCAGCAAGTCTATACCATCATCGACAAAAGCCGAAGCATGAAGATGCCGTTTAATAATCTTTCATTATTAGACTATTCCATTAATTCCGCCCTTGTTATTTCGAACATTATTCTCCAAAAACATGACAAGGCAGGATTAATAACTTTCTCCGATAAAATTGGGACCATTATTCCTGCGGAAAGAAACAGCCAGCAGCTGAAAAAAATATTAGAGGCTCTTTATAACGAAAAAGATCATATTCTTGATGCCGAGTACGAATTACTTTATCACCTGGTGAGAAATATCATAAAAAACAGAAGCTTGATTTTTCTGTACACCAATTTTGAGAGTATGCATGCCTTTGAGCGTGTTTTGCCCATATTACGGCAAATCAATAAATTGCATCTGTTGGTGGTGATATTTTTTGATAACGAAGAGGTTGTAGAACTCAGTAAAAAATCTGCCAATAAGTTATATGACATATACGTGCAGACCATGGCCAAAAAATATCTTTATGAAAAAGATCAAATAACTACCAAACTATTCAACCATGGGATCAATTGTATTAAATCTCTTCCTAACGAGCTTTCGATAAACACGATCAATAAATATCTCGAATTAAAATCCAGGGGTATGATTTAAGTGTTAATTATTGAGCATGGTTACAGTTATAAGAAAACTAATCAGTAAATTAGTATCAATTATTACTTTATAACTTTTCATGTTTTGCTTTTCGCACAGATTCAACTTCTGCTGTAATTTCAGCAAGTGTTGGAGCTGTTGCAGAATGTTTCCGTAACTTTTTAAGTATCTCAGCAAACTCTGACTTAACCTTATTGCGTTTAATCTTAATAAGTTTTAAATCTGCCAAATCATTAAGCAGACTTTTTGCTTTTGGATTTAACACTTCTATTTTATACCCTGCATCTAAAGGTTATTGACACGCATTTTCAGCTTCTAAATGTACTATCTGCCGAAAAAAGTAGACCTTAAATTTACCTGTATTATCAATTCATTAATTATATTTGTATCGTCAAAAACCTTTTAAATTTTAAAACTATGTTTCGAAAAAATATGCTGCTTAAAAAATTGGGTATTGTATTAACCTCCGCTTTATTATTTGCGTCATGCCAAAATGGCAATAAACAGGCAAACCAAACAACTGCTTCTGCAGACACTGCCAACCTTAAAAAAGAAATAACACAGGATGTAAAATCCGTTGTGTATCCATTGCCAACACCATTCCAAATGACAAAATTGCTTAGTAGCATGGGTGCTAGCTATATCCCTGGTATTCTTAATCCTGTTAGCAAAGCCGATAAATATTTTACTGAAAGAATCAAGGCTGTAAACCTTGGCGTTTATGGAGCTGACCTTGCTTATGCAGCCAGTTATGACCAAAAACAAGATGTTCAGCTTTATTCAAAGGCTCTAAAAACTATTATCGACGAACTTGGAATTAACATTGATTTTAGCCGGTTACTTTCCGCCGATATCAAACAAAAGGTTAATAACAAAGATACCCTCGTTGATCTTATTACCAAAACCTATTATGACACTTACAAAAATTTAAATGAAAAGAGTAATCCTGAACTCGCTGTAATGATGGTTTCAGGGATGTGGGTAGAATTAATGTACATTGCAACCAATATTTCAAAAGAAACTTATCACAACAGCAATATCGTAAAAATGGTTGCTGATCAGAAGGAGTCCTACACCAAACTAATGAAGATATTGAATGAATATAACACAAAGCCTGATATTAAGGAACTGGAATCTAAATTATTAAAATTGAAACCTGCATTTGATTCAGCGAAAAATGGTCTTTCAGAGAAAGATTATTTATTAATATTAAAAACTATTGAAAGTGTAAGAAATTCATTTGTATCATAATTGATCTTATAATTTACGATTTACAGCCCTTGCTAACCAAGTAGAGGGCTGTTTTTTTAGGGCACATATCAATGAATGAGTCTATTCTAAAAGCGCTAATGCATTTGTTCGCGATAGTAGCCGACGTTAACAAGGACGGCCATTCGGGTAACGAGCGCAGTATTGTAATGGACTACCTACATCGCCAGTACAGCCATGAAATCGTAAAAAAATATATCGAATATTTTGACCAGCAGGTAATACATTACCATCCTGAATTGATGCATTCCAATGATGCAGAGAACAAGAAACAAACCATATTAAATGAAGCTATCATCATTGAACTATGTAATCAAATCAACGAAGAACTGGACCAGGAACAACGCTTAATTGTTCTTATCTATCTCCTGGATTTTATCAATCGTGGCGATGCCCTTACCAGTAACGAATTGAAATTTGTTACCTCTGTTGCCGACCAGCTTAAAATTAAAAAAGACGAGTTTAACGATGCGCAAACTTTTACTTTTGGAGAATTAAATAAAATATCCGATAAGGAAAGGCTCTTATTTATTGATTCCAATGAATCTTCGCCAGATGAAGACATAAAACACTGGCCGAACGAGAAAATGGAAGGCCGAATAGTGGTTTTGCATTTACCAAGCACAAACACCTATGTTTTCAGGTATTATGGAAACCTTGTTTTGTTCCTTAACGGCCACAATATCAAGCCAAACAGATCCTATATCTGGTCGGTTGGTTCCATCATCAAAAATCAGAAAATTGGGGGCCTCTATTTTAGCCGGATGGCTGGCCGGTTCATTCAGGCGAGCGTTGAAAGCAATTTTGTTTTCACGGCCGATGATATAGAATTCACTTACCGTAATAGCACGAACGGTGTTAAACGCTTCAGCCTTACCGAAGATTCCGGTAGGCTTATTGGTATTATCGGCGGAAGCGGGTCGGGAAAATCAACGCTGCTGAATGTGTTAAGCGGAAATCTTAAACCCAAATCGGGAACCATTCGCATTAACGGTTATGATATTCACAAAAACAAAGAATTACTAAAAGGTGTGATCGGGTATGTTTCACAGGACGACCTTCTCATAAAGGAACTTACCGTATATCAGAATCTCTATTATAATGCCAAATTGTGTTTTGACGAATACTCCGAAGTCCAGATACGACAAGTTGTTGACCGTGCTTTAATCGACTTTGATTTAGTTGAAGCACGGAATTTGAATGTTGGAGATGCGTTTACGACCATCCTTAGCGGTGGCCAGCGTAAACGTTTAAACATGGCGCTCGAACTGATCAGGGAACCATCCATTTTGTTCGTTGATGAACCTAACTCCGGATTGTCTTCTGCCGACTCGGAAAAAGTACTCAGCCTTTTAAAACGTCAGGCACTCAAAGGTAAATTAGTAATTACCAATATTCACCAGCCTTCATCGGACATCTTTAAAATGCTCGATAAACTCATTGTAATGGATCAGGGTGGCCGTATTATTTATTATGGAAACCCAATCGCCGGCCTTACTTATTTTAAACGTTACTCGGAATATGCCGATGCCGAAGAAAGCGAATGCCTAAGTTGTGGTAATATAAATGCCGATCAGATATTACGTATTGTTGAAGCCCGCGTGGTAGATGCAAACGGAAAACTTACACGTAAGCGAAAAACTACTCCGGAAGAGTGGTATCAAATGTATCTTGAAGATATCGATGTAAAAGTACGGCAAACGCATCGGGAACATGACTCTTCGATACCAAAAAGCAATTTCAGTATTCCTAATCATTTTTGCCAATTCAAAATATTCCTGCAACGTGATGTTTTAGCAAAATCTTACAATAAACAGTATCTGTTCATCAGCGCTCTTGAAGCGCCTCTGCTAGCCTTTATACTGGCCTTCTTTTGTAAAAAATTCACTTTTATAAATGGCGCTCCCACTTATATTTTTGGCGAAAATCCCAATATATCCGCCTTCCTTTTTATGAGTGTAATTGTGGCGTTATTCCTGGGTATGGTGCTAAGTGCCGAGGAAATTTTCAAAGACCGTAAAATTTTGAAACGGGAAAAATTCCTGAATTTAAGCCGTTCCAGCTATCTTTTTTCTAAAATTGCCATTCTATTCACTATTTCGGCCATACAAACCTTTATTTTCGTCATTATCAGCAATACGATGCTCGAAATAAAAGGTATGACCTTGTATTACTGGCTTATTTTATTCACCACCTCATGTTGGGCAAATGTGATTGGGCTTATTATCTCGGGCGGTCTCAACTCTGTAGTTACCATTTATATCATGATTCCTCTGATATTGGTACCACAACTGCTTTTTAGCGGTGTAGTGGTTGAATTCGACAATATGCATAAGAAAATTGCTTCAGAAAAATATGTACCACATATCGGAGACATGATGACCTCGCGTTGGGCGTATGAAGCGCTTATGGTTTCACAGTTTAAGAATAACCGCTTTGAACGGGAATTTTACGATGCCGAGAAAGAAATACGCGATGCTATTTATTACAAATCATTTTGTTTACCACAGTTATACCGGTATGGTGAAGAATGTCAAAAAATTAAAAATACCCGGCAGGATACTATTAAATTAACTCAGAATCTGCAGATTATCCGGAATGAAGTATTAAAAATATGCAAAGATCTGAATTGGCGCGAACCAGCTTTTAATGACAGCCTCCAACCTCCTAAATTTCAAAAGAATGTCATTCTCTCTTTAAATGATTTTCTGGGAAGAACCGATAAGATATATATAGCTCAATATAACATAGGCGTCAATAGACGTGATGATAGATATGCCATTTATGTAAAAAAATTAGGCAGTAATGATGCGTTTATCGATTTTAAACAACAATATTATAATTCTCAGTTGGCCGATATCGTCACCAACAATACGAGAGTGAAAGAATTTGACATACAAAACGGTGAAATGGTGCGTGTTAAAGATGCTATATTCCGTACACCAGAGAACAGGCTTGGAAGAGCTCAATTTTATGCTGCCGTAAAACGATTATTCAATCTTACTATTGATACTTCATGGTTTAACCTCATGTACATCTGGCTCTATAGCGGAATCCTTTTTATTATCCTCTATTATGACCTTCTGCGGAAAGCAACGGTATACATCGAAGGTATCCAGATTAACCGACGCAGCAGACGCAGGTTATTAGGATTATGGATGATATCCGAACAACCACAGCTACAAAAATCAACTAAGAAAAATTAAAAAAGACTGAGTGACTTGGTGCATCCTATTGTCTCTACGAAAATTATATTTTTAATCCAATCTCAAGAGACACATAGGAAATCACAAAGATACACCAGGAAAGTATTGATATTACTTCTTTTAGAAAGTCGAGCTACGCAAATGCCTTGAACTGAGGCAGGAATCATTTTAATTGAAATATCGATTGACACGCCTGTTAACGTTTTTGCAACATGGGTTGAAACCTTTAAACTTTGTAAGAACTATCTTGCCACCCATAAAAAGCAATCATTAACATAAACTAACCATTTTAATCATGAAAAAAAGTTTTCTCAGTCTATTAATCATTGCCTTGTTTTTTCTACAAGGCATTAATGCAACAACTTACACGGTTACGACCGCGGCCCAGTTAACTTCGGCTATTTCAAGTGCAGTTGCTGGTGATGTTATCTCCATAGCAGGAGGAACTTACACGTTTACAACACGTATCGATCTTACAAAGAGCGGTACAAGTTCGGCTAAAATTACTATGATCGCAGCGGATCTGACCAATCGCCCTCTTCTTGATTTTTCAGGTATGGCAGATGCTGATTCTAACCAGGGTATTGAATTGGCCGGAAGCTACTGGTATATCAAAGGAATACGTGTTAAAGGAGCTGGCGACAATGGTCTGCTTGTTCAGGGCGGTTCCAATAACATCATTGAGTTCTGCGATTTTTTTGAAAACCGCGATAGTGGTGTTCAGTTAAAAGGTGGTGCTGCAAATAACCAGTTTATTAACTGCGATTCCTATTATAACAGAGATTCAGGTGACGGTAATGCAGATGGTTTTTCACCAAAAATGGACGTTGGATCAGGAACCTCATTTAAAGGATGCCGTTCATGGCAAAATTCCGACGATGGTTGGGATGGTTATTTAAGAGGTGCTGATAATGTTTCAACAACCTTAGATAATTGCTGGTGTTTTAAAAATGGATATGTTAAAGACGGTTCTGCAAGCTCAGGTAACGGTAATGGATTTAAAACCGGTGGTAGCGATGGCAAGGATTTAAAACATAACATGACGCTCAGAAATTGTATTTCCTGGGGAAACCGCGTAAAAGGTTTCGATCATAACAGCAATAGGGGAACCGTAGTAGTTTACAACTGTTTTTCAACCGGTAATGGCACCAATATGGGATTTGGTAGTACCAATCCTCTTGGTAGTCTGACTATTAAAAATACTGCAGTTGTTGGTACCCTTGGTACTGTTGTTGGTACGGTAACTGATATCACCAACAACAGCTGGCAGAATAGTCTTGTTGCTGACGCAAGTGACTATGAAAGCCTTGATGGCACTCAACTTTCAGCTGCACGTAAAGCAGACGGCAGCTTACCTGATATAACTTTCGCCAAATTAAAAGCAGGTAGCGACCTGATAGACAAAGGTGTTAATGTTGGCTTACCTTTCAATGGAACTGCTCCCGACGTAAACTGTACTGAATATGGTGGCACAACGGTAACTACATATACATTAGCAGCCAGCGTTTCCGGTGGTAATGGTACGGTAACTCCAACCAGTGGTACCTACAATAGTGGAACCGTTGTTACCTTAACAGCTACTCCAAATTCAGGATATGTTGTTAACGCATGGACAGGAGTAACATCCAGCAATGGAAACACAGCTACTGTTACCATAAATGCCAATACAACTATAACAGTATCATTTAAAGCTGCTACTGTTACAACTTATACATTAGCTGCTAGTGTTTCAGGTGGTAATGGTACCGTAACACCAACCAGTGGTACTTACAATAGTGGTACAGCTGTTACTTTAACTGCAACTCCAAACTCTGGCTACGTTGTTAATGCATGGACAGGTGTTGATTCAAATACAGGAAATACAGCAACCGTGACTATGATCGCAAACAAAACCGTAACTGTATCATTTAAAGCCGCTACGGTTACCACGTATACATTAACTGCCAGTGTAACCGGTGGTAATGGAACAGTATCCCCAACCAGTGGAACCTATAATAGTGGAACAACTGCAACTTTAACTGCTACTCCAAATTCAGGTTATCAGGTTGATACATGGACGGGCGTAACTTCAAGCAACGGAAATACAGCTACTGTTACCATGAACAGCAATGCAGCGGTTACCGTTTCATTTAAGGTTATATCATCCAGTACTTCCGCAACATACGAAGCAGAAAACGCTACTGTTATTAATGGTGTAATCGACACCCATTATGCAGGCTACACAGGAACAGGTTATGTAGACCCAGCCAATGCAACAGGTAGTGGCGTTCAGTGGACTATAGTAACGAGTACAGCAGGTTCATTCGGTCTTGTATTCCGGTTTGCAAACGGAGCTCCTTCAACCCGTTCGGGCGACATTTATGTAAACGGCACCAAAGTAATTGCCGGTCTTGTTCTTCCCGTTACAGGTTCATGGTCAACATACACAGTTACTGCCACACAAACGGTATCGCTGATATCAGGCACCAATACCATTAAATTCATTGCTGTAACCTCAGGTGGCTTACCAGACCTTGATAATTTAGTGGTAACCGGACCAGGTACTTTGAAGAGCCAGGAAGCAGAAATTTCAACTGCAGTTGCAAGCAAATTAGAAATAAGTCCTAACCCAACAATGGGCTTGACTAAAATTACATTTACCTTGAAAACTGATAGCAAAGCCGAAATCAGACTTTATGATATGACCGGCAAATTTGTTAAACAGATTGCCAATGGCAGCTTTGTTTCAGGAGCCAATGTAATAAGTTTTGATGCATCAGGCTTATCCAAAGGCTTATACATTATTCAACTCATAGCTGACGGACAACCTAACTCCGGCAGATTAATTGTTCAATAATTGAATAGATAATAACGATTATTTTAATAGGTGTAAGGCTGTTCTTCGGGGCAGCCTTACTTATTTTATTTAATTTGTACCTTTGTGCCAGTTATACTCAAACCCTGTCTTATGAAAAAAGTATCCGGAAACAAGATTATTTGGGGTGTTATTGGGGGTGGAGATGTATGCGAAAGGAAGAGCGCTCCTGCCATGTATAAAATTCCAAACTCAGAGATCAGAGCCATCATGAGGAGAAATATTGAAAAAGCAGAAGATTTTGCAAAACGGCACAGGATTCCTTATTGGTACAATCAGGTCGATCAAATACTCAGCGATCCGGAAATTAATGCTATCTATATAGCCACTCCTCCCTCATCCCATGCCGAACTAACGCTGAAAGCCGCAAAGGCAGGCAAAGCTGTATACGTGGAAAAACCCATGGCTACGTCATACCAGGAATGTCTTACCATGATAGAAGCTTGCGAACGCGACAATGTCCCTTTATATGTTGCTTATTACCGGAGAGCGTTACCGAACTTCCTTAAAATACGCGATTTAATACAACAGGGAGCTATTGGCGATGTGCGATTGGTTAATATATCCTTGTATAAACCTTTCAATCATAATACTAACTTCGAACAGGAAAATAATTGGCGGGTTAACCCTGCTATTTCCGGAGGAGGATATTTTCACGATCTGGCTTGCCATCTGCTGGATTTTCTTGATTTTCTGCTGGGCCCTATAAGCCAGGCGACTGGAATTTCGAGCAACCAGACCAAAATGTATGCAGCTGACGATATCGTGTCCACTGCTTTTTCTTTCGAAAATGGAATAGTGGGTAATGGAACCTGGTGCTTCACAACTGCAAATTGCGCCGAACGGGATCTTACTACTATCGTTGGAAGTAAAGGAACAATCGAATTTGCCACATTTAGTGATTCAAGGGTAATCCTTACCACTGATCAGAATGGCCGGGAAGAATTTAACTTTACCATACCCGAACACATTCAGGAACCACTCATCCGGTTGGTTGCAGATGATTTATTAGGACAAGGAACATGCCCCAGCACAGGTGTTTCGGGTGCCAGAACTAACCTGGTAATGGAAAAAATGTGTAAAGCAATTATTGTCAATTAATGTCCTATTGTATAGGGACGTTTAGACTATTGGGACACTATTTCCTCAAGTAAAGCGAATAATAAAGCAACGAAGCTGCTCGGCGAACGTCTCCTGACTTCGCCGCTTTAAATAGCGGTCTCCCGACTGCATAAAATTCCATTAAACCAATTATTAATTTATCGAAAACATTCCGATTAAGACATATTATTTACTTTTTTAATCTTTGTTTCACCTCAATTGTTCAATTTATAGAGCACTGTTTTGAAATGTCTTAACATTTTTTTAATTTTTTTAACATTTTGGTCGATTTGTTTTTAATTTATAGAAACAAAACATGTTAGACGTCTTTTGAATACTTTATTATAAGAATGTACCTTTTGACAATTTCGTTGCCAATTTTAAATTTGCCACTCGTATCTTAAGTCATTTAAAAAATAAAAAAGGAGGATTTTTTTATGTCATCTTATACGAAATGGTTTCTATTGCTTTTATCCCTCTCGCTTGGGATTCAGTTTTTCAATAACAAGGCTTTTGCGGCCAATAGTGTTACCTTGTATACACCTTATACCAAAATTTCTGTTCCGCCCGGTGAATCAATAGATTATGAAATCGATGTAATCAATAACAGTAGTGAACTTAAAAATGTGGAAATTGCTGTAACCGGTATGCCAAAAGGATGGAATTATACCTTAAAATCCGGTGGGTGGACCGTGAGTCAGATAGCAATACTTCCCGGGGAAAGAAAGACTCTCTCTTTCAAAGTAGATGTTCCTCTACAGGTGGATAAAGGAAATTACCGTTTTAAAGTTGTAGCCGGGGAGTTTAGTGCACTTCCACTGGTAGTAATGGTTTCCAAGCAGGGAACTTTTAAAACGGAATTTACAACCGACCAGGCCAACATGCAGGGTAATGCTAAGTCGACATTTACTTTCAGTACAAAGTTGAAGAACAGTACTGCCGATAAGCAGTTGTATGCACTCATGGCAAGTACACGTCCCGGCTGGGAAGTCACATTTAAAGCTAACTACAAACCGGTAACTTCCGTAGAAATAGAGCCTAACAACACAACACCTATAACCATTGAAATAAAACCACCGGACAATATTGATGCAGGAAACTACGATATTCCTGTAAAAGCAACCACAAATTCTACCTCAGCGGATTTGAACCTGCAAGTAGTAATTACAGGTAGCTATAACATGGAGCTAACAACCCCCAACGGATTGTTAAGCGCAAATATTACAGCCGGGGATACCAAAAGATTACCCGTTCTTGTAAGAAATACAGGTTCTTCAGTTCTTTCAGACATCAACCTTTCATTTTCCTCCCCCGCTAATTGGGATGTAACTTTCGAACCAAAAAAAATTGACAATCTTTTAGCAGGAAAAGATATCCAGGTTTTTGCCACCATTAAAGCCGACAAAAAGGCCATACCGGGAGATTATGCATTGACTATTGAATCGAAAACGCCGGAAGCATCATCCAAAGCCGCTTTCAGATTGTCAGTAAAAACTTCTATGCTGTGGGGGTGGGTTGGCATTTTAATCATTATAATTGCCATAGGAAGCGTATATTACCTGTTCCGCAAATATGGAAGGAGGTAAACCATGGCCGGAAGTATTATCGAACTGGTTGATCTTACCAAGAAATATGGTTCTTACACAGCAGTCGATCATCTCAACTTAACCATCGAAAAGGGAGAAATATTCGGTTTGCTGGGACCAAATGGCGCGGGAAAATCAACTACCATTCTTATGATGCTGGGATTAACCGAGCCCACATCGGGGTCGGTTAGCGTATGCGGAATTGATTCTACCGTTAATCCCATTGCCGTGAAACGGAAAGTCGGGTATTTGCCTGAAGATGTGGGATTTTACGACGATCGCACAGGATTTGAAAATCTTTTGTATACTGCTCGTTTAAACAGTATTGCAATAAAAGAAGCGGAACAACGGGCGGATCAATTGCTGATGCGGGTTGGATTAAACGGTGAATCACAGAAAAAGACGGGAAAATACTCACGGGGAATGCGTCAGCGACTGGGGCTTGCCGATGTCTTGATTAAAAATCCGGAAGTCATCATTCTCGATGAACCAACTTTAGGTATTGACCCCACAGGTGTGCGGGAATTCATGGATCTGATCGTATCGTTGAGCAAAGAAGAGGGAATTACCGTTTTGTTTTCTTCACATCATTTGCACCAGGTACAACAGGTTTGCGACCGTGTAGGGTTATTTGTAAGCGGCAGGATGCTTGCCGAGGGTAATATTCAAACTTTATCGAAAAAATTATTTAGCAACAGTCCCTATTTGATTGAAGTTGGTGTGGCTGATAAAAAATGTACCGTTAAAAAGTTGACTGATATTTTGAAACCGGTTACCAGCATTACAACTGTTTATTTGAAGGATCATATATTTGAAATTGAATGCTCGGCAGATGTGAGTTCTGAAATTGCCAGGACCATTGTTAATTCAGGCATTGCATTAAACCATTTAAACAAGAAAGAATACGGACTGGATGAAATTTACTATCGCTATTTTGAAGGAGGTGAAAATCATGAATAATTGGTCAAAACAAATTTGGGCAAAAACGAAGGTCTTTTTTGCTGACTTCAGCAAATTGAAATGGATTGCAAGAAAAGGCAATGCGATACATCCATTTTGGGTTATTGTACATAAGGAAATTTCCGACCATGTTCTGAGCTGGCGTTTTCTCATTTTGATTTCTATCATTGCCTTAACATGCTTCGGATCCCTATTTACTGCGCTATCGAATTTTAGCAAGGCAGTAAAGCCAGACGATGCAGAAGGAACTTTCTTTTTCTTGAAACTGTTTACCATATCTGACGGGTCTTTGCCATCATTCTTCGTCTTTATAAGCTTTCTGGGACCGTTGCTAGGAATAGGTCTTGGGTTCGATGCCATTAATTCTGAGCAAAACAGGGGAACACTCAGCAGAGTGCTCGCCCAACCTATTCATCGCGATTATCTGATCAACGCCAAGTTTATAGCTTCACTAATTGTGATCAGTGTCATGTTATTTGCACTTGGTTTTCTGGTGATGGGAATAGGCCTTATTGCTATTGGCATCCCTCCCACTCCACAAGAGTTCTGGCGTATCATTTTCTTTATTGCCCTAAGCATTATCTATGTGGCGTTTTGGCTTAACTTGTCGATCTTGTTTTCAGTACGGTTTCGCCAGCCAGCTACATCTGCGCTTTCAGGTATTGCAGTATGGCTGTTTTTTACGATCTTTTATCCGATGATTATTAGTTTGGTGGCAAAACTTCTGGCGCCACCCCCTATGGCATATGCCCAACAAACTATACATTATGAGAAACTCATCAATGCTTTAATGTGGATATTGCCAAACCAGTTATTCAGCGATGCCACAACAACATTACTGATGCCCTCAGTTCGTAGTCTCGGGCCTTTAACAATGGAACAACTTTACGGATCTTTACCGGGAGTTTTACCACTCGGTCAGAGTTTATTATTGGTTTGGACACAAGTCACAGGTTTGCTTGCTGCAACTATTCTTTGCTTTGTACTGTCTTATGTTTCCTTTATGAGAAGGGAAATCAGATCGCGGTAGAATATAGCCTAAAATACCATCTACTTTCAGAGGCATTTGGCTGCGCCGTCATTTACCTTCGTACATCATTAGCTTCGCGTCATTGAGCTTCGTTATTGGTAGTTCGAATAATCATAAATGACGTGGAAGGTAAATGACCTAATGACGGCTTAGCCAAATAACTATTTCCTTATCTTATGCCCCTTTAAAGCGAAAAACAAAATAAAAAAGTAGATGGGCACCATAATCCATAATGCATGCTGGAAACCAATACTGCTTTGGCCAAGTCTGGCGTATACAGGAGGAATTAGTGCACCGCCAACAATTGCCATAATCAACAACGCAGAGGCAATTTTAGTGTATTTCCCGATATCGTTAATAACCAAAGGCCAGATGGCAGGCCACATCAGAGCATTCGCTAAACCAAGAAGGGTTACAAAAAACACACTATTTGGAATGATAGGAATATTCAGATTAAAAAGATCATTTAACCACCCAAAGCAAATGGCAAAGAAGTTTGAATCATGCACAGAACTTGTAATGGCGCCAATGGCAAAAAGTATCCCAAAAATTGCAGAAACTACAAGAGCCCTGGACTGACTGATAAATTTCGGAATTAAGGCAATCCCTAAAATATAACCCATAACCATAAAGGCCATGGTATAGGAAGTTAACCGCGGAGCGTAATCAAGGGCGAGATTTTTCCCAAATAAGGTGAGGCTATCTCCGGCCATTACTTCTACACCAACATATAAAAACAAAGTAATAACGCCCAGTAACACATGAGGGATTTTTAATGCTGAAGGGATTTGTTTGATAAAGTCCATCAATGATTCATTTGCATCTTCGTCTACTTCAACCTTATCCGGCAAGGAAGAAAATTTTATAAGAAAGCCAAATGCTATAAGTATAAGGGCCAAAGCAGTGTACGGGCCAACCAACCGTGATGCCATTTCATTTAGCAAAATCTCTTTTTCTCCGGCAGGTAAGGCATTCAAATGTGCGTCCTTAAATTTATCCATTCCGTGCATGACCAAGCTAGCTAAAATAAGAGGACTGATGAATCCCGCTAACTTATTGCAAATACCCATCATCGAAATTCTTGATGCCGCACTTTCAGGGGGACCAATGATAGTTATAAATGGGTTAACGGCCGTTTGAAGCAACGCGAGTCCTGTACCTAAGATAAACAGACCCGTAAGAAAAATTACAAATTCCCGTGAATAGGCGGCTGGGATAAAGAGCAGGGCACCCAAACCCATCACTAATAATCCAACAAACAACCCGTTTTTATAACCTATTCTTTTTAAAACAAAGGAAGAAGGAAGAGCCATAAAAAAATAAGCGATATAAAAAGCACTGGTCACTAAACTCGCTTCAAAAGGAAGTATCTGGCAGGCAGTTTGCAAAAAAGGCATCAATGCCCCGTTGAGCCAGGTTACAAACCCAAAAATAAAAAACAGCATGCCAATAATAACAACAGGATTCAACATGGGCTTTGACGCAGATAAAGGCTTGGATGATGCTTGTATTTCCATAGTTTATGTTTTTATAATTTTATATCTCCTTCCGTTAATTTTTCTAATTCGCGGGCGTAAAGCAGAAATTCGTCGATAGCCATTTCTTTAACATAAATTAACCCATGGCTTGCCCTGAGTTTAGGATTTTCGTTTTGATAAAAATAATCCTTCCCCAATAATAATTGCAATGACGATAATTGTTCTACCCATATTTTTTGCGCCAAATTACTGAACTTTCCGTTAAGTTCATAACTTGGAAAAGGAGCTTCTACCTGGCTCAGATAGCAATTGGAAAAGGTGGTATCCATAGCTGCCATAGCATTAAGCGATACCGGGAAAATAATATTAGCTTCGGCAGGATTAAACCGGTACCAAACATTCCTATATCCCCAGATACGGAAGTTTGATAAATCCTTTTCTTTTTGCCAGTCCCGCAATGCCTCTGCTATCGCTTGTAGTACTTTGTAATGTGTATCCGGACCGCTGCCTTCAGGATCAAAGGCAAGGCTGATAACAGTTGGATTTATTTCCTTCAATACTTTCAGGATAGGAGCCACATCGCGTTTCTTTTCGGGTTGATCGGTAAAGATATCTCCTTTATAAAACCCCAATCTCAAATGACCTACATTCTTAACTTGCGTACCATAATGTGCCCATACCAGATCTTCTTCAAACTCCCTAACCATCCCTTTTAATTTTTGGATCGTAGGAGGATTTTTTTCACCATCGTAACTGTTTTTAAGTATGTCAATCACTTCGTCGATGGTATCGCTTAGCATGTCTTTACTTTTCACTTCATATATTTCAGTTAAAGCTCTGACAATGCGATGACACAAGCCACGGCGCTGCTGGTATGGATTCCCCGCAGCCAAACTTGTAAGATACTGGTAAACATCTTTGTCCCATTTGTATTTGTAACCTTCTTCAAAAAAATCGGGATATTTTAGCATTTGTATCAAGCCGCTCCCGATATATTTTTTCGTATCGTTCAATACATCTTTAACAAATTTATTGGTAACCGCATTAAACCCGGATGTAAGTATGTTAAAATGAAATTGATTGGAACCAGCCTCATAATGAGAGGCAATAAAAGGAAGAATTCCAAGCATAATATCATCGTGGTGTGGCCCTGTATGAAGAAATACCTGGTTTTTTTCAACCATAAGTCCTTTCTCGATTTTTGCAATGGTACTGTTTATAACCTGATTGACCGTATTTTTGTCAACATTCGGAATTTCCTTGCAATATGGATCGTTTATTAAATCTTCCAAAACAATACGATGCCCATATTTATTAAGCTTTTTGCAAAGATCAATAACTGCTTTTTCTGTTTTTTCCGGTTTCCATGCTCCCGAAGTATAGTAATGCTGAACGGAATCAGTTAACCTTGAAGCCGCACCCTCGGTAAGGTAAAATCTGCTGTTCTTTAATTTATTCAATACGGTGGCCGGATACAAATTTGTTATTTCGCTTTCTACGGATTGTTTTACCAATTCAGCCTTGGCTTCACCAGCGGCAATGATAATAGCCACAGTATCGGGATTGTATGTAATTGTTTCTAGTCCAATGGTAATTACCAGACGGTTTGCGGAAATTTCAATTCCTCCCAGGTCAGATGCGGCAACTGCTTGCGTTTCAAAATTAGTAGAGGTTAACCGTGTTGTGGAATAAAGGTCCGATCCGCGGGTATTAAAAGCAATATGGCCATCGGGACCAATACCTCCAAGAAAAAAACCAAGGCCTCCTTTTTCCCTGATCTTCTCCTCATAAATGCTGCACCAACGATCGATCATAAATATCGATTCCTGTTGCAATTGCTCGATGGGGCTTCTGCATTCGCGGTAACGAAGCGATAAATCCACATTATAACCGGGAAATACCTCAGTAAAATGCTTATTGTCAGGCAAAGGAATCTCATCTGAATTAATCAGCAAAGCTTTTTGAAAATCGAAACCAAAACCTTTCATGTACAGGTTAAACACATAATCGTAGAAACTATTGTGCTGGCTTGATTTGATCGGATAGAATTCATCGATTTGCACAAATTGCAATCCTTTAAGCTCAGGTTTGTTTATGTTAAGTGAATACCGTTCGCGAATTTCTTCTACTTTCTTATCATCCCAATGCTTAAGAATATATTGCGACCATTTAATGAAATATTCAGGCGTTTTTCCGGTAGGCAGGCTAATTACTCCTTCGGGATTGTTGGCAATCCATTCCAAAAAACGTAATGCCGTAAACAAACCGAGTTTTGGAAAATTGTCCACAACAATGTAAGGAATCTTAGAGGTATGATGAGTCAAAGCCGACTCGTTTTGAAATGCTTTTTCAACCGGTGAGAATTCAATATTTTTTGTTTTTTCAAAAGTGTTCATTCATCGTCCAATTTAGTGGGGATTTCTTTTTTTTCTACAAAAACCTTTACCTCTGTAAACCATATTTAACATTCCAAAATTTAATTATCCTGCTTTAAACAGTAAATTAAATGATTTTTTAATCACTAAGAATATTTTAATAAAATTTAAATTTGCGTTGGGTTCAATTAAGTGGTGTGTTTTTGTGTACAATCCGGTTATACTGAAAATTAAACTATGAGTAAATACGCTATTGGGTGCGATATCGGAGGTAGCCACATCAGCTCTGTCGCTATAAACCTCGAAAAAAAAGAAGTTTTGGAAGGAAGTTACGCCTCCTTAAAAGTAGATAACCAGGCTCCAGCAAACGATATATTGTTGCAATGGGTATCTACCTTAAAAAAATCACTTGCAGCAATCGAAAAAGAGGAATTAGCGGGTATAGGATTTGCAATGCCGGGACCGTTCGAGTACGATAAAGGAATTGCACGTTTCACACACGAGGTAAAAAAATACGAAAGCCTCAATGGTATTCATGTAGGCAAGCAGATAAAAGAAATGCTTGCATTAAGCCCTAATCAGGAGGTTAGATTTATGAATGATGCCACAGCATTTGCTGTTGGTGAAGCATGGATGGGTAAAGCAGCTGGTTATGCCCGGTCACTTTCCATAACCCTGGGTACTGGCTTTGGTTCGGCATTTATTGATAATGGTATTCCTATTGTTGAACGTGAAGATGTTCCCAAGCTTGGATGTCTTTGGCATCTTCCTTATAAAGACGGCATTGCCGACGATTACTTCTCAACACGATGGTGCACTATAAGATTTGCAGAAAAAAGCGGATTACAACTGGCTGGCGTTAAGGAAATAGCTGCTTGCATAAATACAAATCCCAAGGCAGCCGAAGTTTTCGAGGAATTTGGTGAAAATTTAGGAAAATTTTTAGGTCCCTGGCTCAAAAAGTTTAAAGCCGAAGCATTGGTTATTGGCGGAAATATTTCGGATGCATATAATTTTATTGGACCTTGTTTTAAAAAAAAGCTTCTACAACAGGGAATTACAACTTCTATCCAACTTTCCGAACTGAAAGAAGATGCTGCTCTCATAGGCAGCGCAAGACTTTTCGAAGAGAACTTCTGGATTCAGGTACAACCTTTATTGTCAAAAATGTAGGCGCTCCTACACCTCAAATTTGCTGAGATTTGCGAAATCCAGTGTTGCAAAATAATCTTCCACCGTTTCGGCCCGTCTTATTTGCGTTACCTCTCCGTTTTCGCGTAGCAATAGTTCTGCAGAACGAAGTTTACCATTGTAATTAAAGCCCATGGCATGACCGTGAGCACCGGCATCGTGTATTACCACAATATCACCAGGTTCAATCTCAGGTAACAAGCGATTGATTGCAAATTTATCGTTATTCTCACATAATGAGCCCGTAACATCATATAAACTTTGATGCGGATGATGACCTTTGCCCATTACCGTGATATGATGATAAGCTCCATACAATGCAGGGCGCATCAGGTTGGTCATGCACGCGTCCAATCCTGCATATTTCTTGTAGGTATCTTTAATGTGGATTACTTTTGAAACCAGATACCCATAAGGACCAGTGACTGCCCTGCCCGATTCGAAGAATATTTTAAGAGGCTTGAGGCCATTGCCTGTGATCAGTTCATTATATAACTCTTGTATGCCCTTACTCATGACGTCGAGATCGACCTGTGTTTGTTCGGGTTTATAAGGAATACCAATACCCCCACCAAGGTTGGCGAATTCAAAGCTGATATCTAAAGTTTTGGAAAGGTCAACGATCAGTTCAAACAGAATTTCAGCGGTTTCAATAAAATAGTTTGGATCCAGCTCGTTGGAGGCTACCATCGTATGCACACCAAAACGCTTTACGCCCTTATCGCGCAAAATTTTATAACCTTCAAATAATTGTTCGCGGGTAAACCCATATTTGGCTTCCTCGGGCTGCCCAATAATCACATTACCATCTTTTAAAGCTCCCGGATTATAGCGGAAACAAACCAATTCGGGCAAACCGGCATGTTTTTCAAGAAACGCGATATGCGAAAGGTCATCCAAATTAATGATGGCTCCGAGTTCCATGGCCTTTACAAATTCATCGGAAGGAGTATCATTCGAGGTAAACATAATTTCTTCGCCACGCATTCCCACACGTTCTGCCAGCTCAAGTTCTGCCATGGAACTGCAATCGATTCCAAATCCTTCGCTTCTTAAAACTTTCATCAGGTAAGGGTTTGGAGCAGCCTTTATTGCGTAAAATTCCTTAAAACCATTATTCCATGCAAAAGTACTATTAAGTTTACGGGCAAAAGCACGGATAGCCTTTTCGTCATAAATATGAAAAGGGGTAGGATATTTTTCAATTATACTATCTAGTTGTTCCTTGGTAAATGGTAATTTTTTCCCAATCATAATTTCAATTTAATTAACGCTGCAAATTTATTATTTTTTAATCCGCCATGTCGCAAAGGTTATCGGAAATATTGTATAATTGTGAATTTGATAATTATTTTGCCGCATTTCTTGTCTGATATTATGCCTGAGTATTTCGGCCAACTGTACAACTGGTTACGAACCCGATCATTGTAATTTCTCCCTGATCAGACTATAATTTCAACCCTATCAAAGTCTAAATTTTCTTTTTAGACAGCCTTCTTAGCTGGTAATGTAAATTTGAATGCACTGCCTTTACCTTCTTTACTTTCAACCCATAAATTCCCGTTATGCTTGTCAATAAATTCTTTGCAAAGAATTAAGCCAAGTCCTGTGCCAGTTTCGTTTGCCGTACCTTTGGTGGTAACCGTTTCATCGATGCGGAACAGTTTTGATATAGTTTCAGGTGAAATGCCCACACCTGTATCGGCAACAGTTATCTCAACTTTATAGTCGATTAATACTGTTTTTATTGTAACAATGCCGTTTTCCGGTGTGAATTTTACAGCATTGGAAACCAAGTTACGGCAAATGGTTTTTAACATATGTTCGTCAGCAAATACCATTGAATTCTCATCAATGATCGACTGCAATTTAATATTTTTACGTTGGGCGTCACCCTCCAGCAAGTTAATAGTTTCTTCAGCAATATTCGAAAAATTTATGTTAACAGGTTCAAAAGACATTCGTCCTGTTTGCGATCGAGACCATTGCAGGAGGTTTTCGAGTAGGTTGTTTGCACTAGTGGATGTTGTATGAATTAATTTAAGGAACCTTTCAATTTTTTCCGGTGGTAGTTTTTTAAAATCGTTTATGAGTACCTCGGCAAACCCACTAACTGTATGAAATGGATTACGCAAATCGTGAGCTATAATGGAGAAAAACCTGTCTTTTGTTGAATTAAGTACTAATAACTGTTTGTTTGTATCTTTCAACAGTATAGCTTGCGATTCAATTAATTTTTGTTTATCGAGCAAAAGACTATTTGATTCCCTGAGGTTTTCAGTTTGATTGCGGAGTTCCTCAGCATATTCTTCAATCCTGGTTTGCCGCTCAAGTAAAACTTCGTTTGCGTGTGAAATTTCCGAAGTGCGTTGCCGAACTAAGACAGTTAATTCGTTTTGTTTTTTCCGGTATGTATCTACTCTCAAATAAAAAATGAGGTAAATGGAAGATGCAAAAATGCAAAATACGAACAACTTGAACCACCATGTTTTCCACCATGGAGGTAAGATGATTACTTTTATAAAAGTACCTGTGTTATTCCATATCCCATCGTTATTAGAAGCCTTTACACGAAATGTATATTTTCCCGGATCGAGATTTGTGTAATTAGCTTCGCGTTTAATTCCACAACTAATCCAATCATTGTCAACTCCCTCCATAATGTATGCATATTGATTTTTTGCAGGCGCAGTATAATCGAGTGCAATAAAATTGAACGTGAGAAAATTTTCATTATAAGACAATACCAATTCGCTTGTTTCACTAATATCGTTCGTCAAAACAATATGGTTTTTCACTTTTTCATCCACTTTTACGGGTTGGTTAAATATTTTCAAGCCTATTATCACAACAGGAGGAATGCTTTTATTGTAAGTAATTTTGTCCGGATAAAAGGAATTAAAACCATCAGGACCGCCGAAAAACATTTCGCCATCCTTGGTTTTAATGGCCCAACCTTTTAAACTTTTATTTTGCAGGCCGTCCTGGCGATCAAAAACATGGATTTCCTTTGTTTTAGGATTAAATTTTGCCAGCCCTTTATCCGTAGCAACCCATAGGTTATGATTATTGTCAAACAAAATGGAAGTTATTGCATTGCCTGGTAATCCATCTTTTGTCGAATAATTGGTAAATTTACCTGTTGTTCGGTCAAGTTTATCCATGCCTGTAGAAAGTGTTCCGAACCACAGATTTTTTTTGTCGTCTTCAGCAACACAATAAACCGCATCACTACTTATACTGTTTTTTCGTTCATTGTGCAAAAGATTCCTGAATTTAATATCCGGAGGAATTTTT
The DNA here is from genome assembly GCA_964478555.1 of uncultured Bacteroidales bacterium. Classification (GTDB taxonomy): domain Bacteria; phylum Bacteroidota; class Bacteroidia; order Bacteroidales; family JAAUTT01; genus JAAUTT01. The sequence continues at coordinate 23,809 of CAYZNC010000046.1, forward strand.
GAAAAATCAGTAGCATTCAAATCAATGATACTTACCCCGTGATAAGTGGTAATATAAAGTTTTTGCCTGCTATCTTCATAAATTTTAAAGATCGCGTTGTTTGATAAACTTGTTGAATCTTCCTGGGCAGTGTATTGATAAAATTTGTTTGTCTTTCTGTCAAAAAATTCAATACCCTTGCCCAAGGTTCCTATCCACAGATTTTTTTTACTATCCTCAAATGGAAACCAAATATGAATTTGAGCGATTGAGTGTTTATCAGAAGGATTGGGTATAAATGAGACAAATTTATTATTTTCCATTTTTACCAATCCACCGTTAAATGAACCCATCCACAGCACTCCATTATGATCTTCGGAAATTGAAATAATTGCATCACTGCTAATCGAATTTGGATTGGAAGGATCATGCATATAATGCGTGAATTTACCCGATTTGCGATCCAGTTTATTCAAACCGCCACCGTCTGTACCTATCCAAATATCATTGTTTTTGCCTTCTGTAAAACAAAGGGTATTATTCAAACTCAGTTTATCAGTTTTTTTGGTACTACTTGAATAATGGGTGAATTTGATTTTATCCGGACTATATCTATCAATGCCTACATTTGCACCAATCCACATCGATCCGGATCGATCGCTGTAAACAAAGCTTATTTTATTTGAAATTAAAGACGTAGGTTCCGATTCATCAGATAAAAGATTGGTAAACTTCTTTGTTTTTTTATTAAAAATATTGATGCCCCCTGTATTTCTTTCACCAATCCACATGTCTCCATTTTTATCTTGAGCAAGTGAAGAAAAAAGATTCCCGTTTGGTCCGTTTACCGTCTTGGAACCGCCTTGTTTGTACAAGCTGAAAACATTTTTTTTACGCTCCCATACAAGCAATCCCAGCCCTTCGATTGTCACAAACATATCGTCATCCCTATCCAATGCAATTGTCTTTTGTTTGTTGCTGAGCTTATTAACTTCAGGATGATTGATAGCCTGAGATATAAATTTATCAAGTTGGCGGTCAAAATAAAATAGCTTACTGCTCCATCCAACAGTCCAAATTTTGCCATTTTTATCTTCAACTAAAGAATTTACTTTGTTTATAATATCTGCCTCATCAAGTACGTAAATATCAGCATCGATAATATTGTGGTAGATACTTGGATTATTATAGAGTTTAAATCTGAATATTCCATTGTAAGAACCAATCCAAAGAAAACCCTTACTATCAATAAGACATGTATTAATGTTAATATTTTCGATTTCTTTGCCGTTTAGGTTTAATTGTTTGCGTGTAAAACGATCTTTTTTTCTATCGTATATGCATAAACCCTGGTTGGTCATCACCCATATTCTACCTAGTGTATCTTCTGCAAAATTGGTTGCCGAACTGCCTGAAATAGAGGTAGTGTCCTTAGGATCGAAAAAGTATGATTTAAATGATAATCCGTCAAAGCGGTTTAGTCCATTCGCTGTGCCAATCCAGATAAAGCCTTTACTATCCTGAAAAACAGAATTAACATAACCGTTAGATAAGCCATCGTTAATAGTATAGTGGTCAAATTCAAATTTTTGATTTTGACCGAATGTATTAATGGTAGTCAATAAAAACAGTATATAAAAAAGTAGTTTTATTTGAGTTTTTCTGATCATCCTTGCTTTGTTTATGCCTGCGGCAATGTAAATTTGAACTCGCTTC
>CAYZNC010000047.1:0-25470 GCA_964478555.1 uncultured Bacteroidales bacterium
CCCCATAATTACATGAAAAGGATTACGGAGGTCATGCGCGATAATCGAAAAAAATCTGTCTTTCGTTGAATTCAGTACGGAAAGCTGTTGATTTGTATTACTTAGTTGTGTTGACTGAATTTCTATTAATTTTTGCTTACCCATTAAGAGTTCATTGGCATTTGCAAGTTCTTTCGTATGAGTTCGAAGTTCTTCAGCATACTCTTCGATGCGTGTTTGCCGTTCCAGTAAGATTTCGTTTGCCTTTGTAATTTCGAAGGTTCGTTGTTTTACTATGATAGATAATTCCCTTTGTTTTTTTCGATATAGTTCCAATCGTAAATAATAGGCAGAGTAGATAAGTAATACAGAGGCAAACACAACCAATAATTTAAACCACGTCGTTTTCCACCAGGGTGGCAAAATAGTAATATTTAATGATGTTACTTTTGGGTTCCATAAGCCATCATTGTTCGAAGCTTTAATTCTAAGGGTGTACGATCCGGGGTTTAAGTTGGTATATGTTATCTCCCGTTTGGTATTAATGTATTGCCACTCTTTGTCAAAACCCTCCAGTTGATATGCATATAAATTTTTTTCGGCATTTATGAAGTTAAAGGCTGTAAATGAAAAGGTTAATACATTCTTGCTATAAGGGATTTCTATATTGTTAAGGCATACGATTTCCCTGGCCAAAATATGGGGATGGGTTTTAGAAGTAACTTCTTTATTGAAGATTTTTAAGGAGGTAACCATAACCTTCGGAAGAAGTGGATTGTGCCCGATCTGATTGGGATGAAAAGATATGATCCCGTTTCGTCCACCCATGTATATATATCCGTTTTGGTCCTTATAAACCGCGCCCCTTGCAAACTGTAAAATTTTTAAGTTATCATCTTTATTGTACGTCTTACATGTATAATCAAGCAGAGAGATCTTTGAAATTCCTTTGCCCGTGCTAATCCATAATTGCCCGTAATCGTCTTCAATTATAGCACTGATAAGATTGTCGCCCAAGCCGGTATTCTTATTAAATACCTTGAAATTGTTTGTTTTCGGATTATAAAGATTAAGGCCGTTTGGCGTGCCAACCCATATATTTTTCTTAGAATCTTCATAAATACAATAAATCCAGCGGTGACTTATGCTGTTACTATCGTTAGAATTGGGTAAAAAATTTAGAAAAGTATTTTTTGCCGGGTCGTATATGCTTAATCCATTATAGGTACCAATCCATATTTTTCCGGCATCGTCCTTAAACAGAACGATACAGTAATTACTTACCAGGCCGGAAACAGGTCTGCCCTCATTCTTCTGTGTTATATAACTGAATTTTTTAGTTTTTAAATTAAAAATATTAATACCTCCGCCGTTTGTTGCCAGCCAATATATGTCGTTACCTAACGGTAGAATGTCATTTACATGATTATGGTTTAAACCGTTTTCTTTTTTACAGAAATATTCAATTTTATTATTGGTTGCATTGTATATAAAAAGTCCACGGTATGTTGCTATCAGATAGTTGTTTTCGGAGGTTTCAATGATTTTGAAAATGCAACTGTTGATGGTCGTATTTTTTGTAAACAGATTAAATTTATTTGACTTGGCAAATGTATTATTATAGGGGTCCTTTACTAAAATACCGTTAACATTCGTGCCTGCCACAAACTGTTTCTTGATGTTTTTATAAATTACGGTTACACTGGAAGCTTCAAAACCAGGGTTCAAGTAACTTTTAAAACATTTGGATGTATTGGTTATTAAGGCTATTCCATTGCTTGGGCCCCCCAGCCAAATATTTTGCTGCTTATCGATAAACATGGCCTTGGCGCCGAATCCGAAGTCCACGTCCCTGTAAAGTGAGTCCTTGTCTATAGCATGAAAATGATCCGTAGCCGGATCGAAAACAATAATACCATCGAGATGAGAGAGCCAGAATTTTCCCCTACGGTCTTTGATCATGGTCATTAAAAGGGGGTATTCTTTTTTGTATTTAATTACTTTGTAATTTCCGGTTGGGCTGTTTTGGTTTATTATTTTTGAGACACCTGAATCATCGGATAATACAATAAGATTATTATCATTATCCTTGTTAATTGCAGAAATAAACCCGTTATTATTGCCATATTCTTTAATTGCAGTAAATTTTTTTGAAGTTTTGTCAAACTTTATCAATCTTCCATCTAAAGTCCCTATCCAAATTAAATTGTCTTCTTCAAACAGTCTCCAGATGTAGTTACCTACAGCATAACCATTGTCTTTGTTATATATTTTTAATAGTTTAAAATCATTTGAAAATAGTAAAAGTCCGTTACCTTGTGAAGCAACCCAGATATTTCCCTGCCGGTCCTCGAGAATGTCCTGTATAGCTGTTCCGTTAATTGAATTAATTTGGGTGAAATTATCGTGGTCCACATTATAAACACATAAACCACCGGAAGTACCTATTAACAGTCTACCCTTTGAATCGACATATAATTTGCTTATACTGTTTCCGGATACGCTGGTAGAATCGCCGATCAGGTTAAAATAATTTTGAAAATTTATTCCATTATACCGGCTCAGTCCATTTTCCGTGCCAATCCATATATATTCCAGGGAATCCTGTGCAATTGTTGCTATGGCATTGTTAGGTAATCCATTGTCGATCGTATAATTTTTAAATTGCCAGTTGCTTAATTGTCCATAAGTTGAAATTATAGAGGTAAAAAAGACAATGATAAAGCATTTAATTTTAAAGGACATGCGTAATTTCTTAACATTAGCGATGCATCAAACCACACATAAAGTTACGAATTTTTTGCAGCAATTAGTTAAAGATGAGAATAATTATTGCTGAATTTGTTTGAAATTCGGTAACGTAAATTTGAATTGGCTTCCTTTATCCTCAATGCTTTCTACCCATATTTTTCCATTATGTTTTTCGATAAATTCTTTACAAACAATAAGTCCCAAACCGGTACCTTGTTCCCTTGCGGTACCTTGCGTTGATATGGTGTTTTCTATTTGAAATAACAAAGGCAGAATGTCGGGAGGGATGCCAATGCCTGTATCTTCTACACATATTTCCACCTGCTTCGAGTCTGATGTTGCTTTCAGGTTGATGAAGCCTCCATTCGGAGTAAATTTAATTGCATTTGAAATAAGGTTCCGTAAAACAGTTTTAAGCATATTTTCATCCACAAAAACAATTAATTCAGTATCAATAAGCTGTCGTATTGTTATGTTTTTTTGAATGGCATTCGCTTCCAATAAGCTAAGGGTTTCACAAACAATGGGGGTAATTGCTACATGTGTAGGATCGTACAATAATCGCCCGGTCTGTAGTCGCGACCATTGAAGCAGGTTTTCGAGTAAGGTACTGCCATTGTTGGAAGAAGTATAAATCATACTTAAAAATTTGTCTATTTTTTCAAATGGGAGCTTCTTGTAATCTTTCATTAATATTTCGGCGAAGCCTTTTACAATCTGAAACGGATTGCGAAGATCGTGCGCTATTATGGTGAATAACCTGTCCTTGGTTGAATTCAGTATAGATAATTGTTGGTTGGTGTTCTTTAATTGCTGAGCTTGCGCTTCTATTAATTGGTGGTTATCCATTAACCGGCCATTGGCTTTTTTGAGATTTTCAGCTTGTTCTTCTATTTGGGTCTGCCGTTCAAGCAGGTTTCCGTTTGCCTGGGCAATTTCAAATGTGCGCTGCTTTACTAAGGTTACAAGCATTTGTTGTTTTTTTCGGTAAAATTTAACCCTTAAGGAGTAGGCAAAATAGATAGTCGTTAACAGTAATAACATTATCAAACCCCTAAACCACCATGTTTTCCACCAGGGGGGAAGAATCGTTATGGTCACAGCAACGCCATTTTCATTCCATATGCCATAAGCATTTTCAGCTTTAACAGAAAAACTATAGTTACCGGGGGGTAGATTACTATATGCAGCATAATGCCGGTTACCACAGTCAATCCATTTATTATCGATATTCTCCAATTTATACTGATATTGGTTCTTCAGAGGATCAGAGTAGTCAAGCAGCGCGAAACTAAATGAAAGGTAGTTCTTTTTGTACGGCAATGTAATGTTTACTGGTTTTGAGACATCGCGACAAATGATCTGATCATAAACTTTTACGGAAGAAATAATGAGTGGGGAAGCATAAACTTCCTTTTTAATTTTTTCAGGCCGGAATATATTGAATCCGTTATTTCCGCCAAAGATTAATTCACCACTTTTGCTCTTGCAATAAGCGGTTAATACGAATATATTATCCTGTAATCCAAAGTCTTTATTGTAATTTTCGAATTTTTTTGATTCGGGCGTGAATTTAGAAATTCCATTATGAGTTGCAAGCCACAGGTTTCCTTGTGAGTCTTCGAGAATAGAGTAAATTGAATTAGAAGGTAACCCATCATTGGTAGTATATCTCGTGAATTTTTTATTTGTACGATCGAGTAAATTTAAACCTTGCAACCGGGTCCCTATCCATAAGCGATCTTTTTTATCCTCATAGATACAACGGATCCTGTCGTTACTCAAACTTGTAGGATCTTTCGGGTTATTTTTGTATTGGATTATTTTTCCGCTCTTCAAATTATATTCGAACAACCCGTCGCGATATGTTCCAATCCATAAGTTTTCCTCTCTATCCTGAAATAACTTATAAATATCCAAATCATTTTTTTCGGGAAATACTTTGCTGGAATCGTGAAATGCCTTCAATGTACATTTTGTCTTATCAAAAATAAACAATCCCTGTTTTCCGACCCAAAGCCTTCCTCTGGAATCTTCCAAAAGTGACCAAATGCCTTTGATGGGGAAGTGCGTAAATGCTTTTCTTTCTATGTCGAACTTCTCCAAAAAATTTGAAGTGGCTACCCATAAATTGTTTTTATGATCCGCAATAACATAGGTAATATTATTTTCAGAAATACTGGCGGGGTTATTTTTGTCATGTGTAAAATAGGTGAATTTTCCGGTTTGCCGATCAAATAAATTCAGGCCACCATCCCTTGTACCTACCCATATATTTTGACTTTGGTCTTCACAAATAGAAAATACATATTTGTCATTTAATCCTTTATGGTTATTTTCGATTTGATTTTTAACGTGAGGGAATAATTCCTTGCGGTAATTGTAAATCTGCAGTCCTTCAAACTTTGTCCCAATCCATATTAACCCGGATTTATCTTCATAAATAGCACGAATATCATTTTGTTTCAAACCGGTTGGGTCGTCATAACTTTTCTGAAAAATCTTGTGGGTGTCATTTTTGGGATCAACAATTGCCAGGCCTTCAGCACCAATCCAAATAAATCCTCTACTATCCCTCATCATGGCAACGGGGCTTCCATAAATACTTGTAAACGGAGGGCCTTTCAGTTCCTTCAATGTGTAAAACTGATTTTGTTTTTGATCGAACTTTACACAGCCCACACCGGTGATAATCCAAAGCAGTCCTTGCTGATCAAAACAAAGATCCTTAATCTGATTATTTGGAAGACTGTTTGGTTGCTTGGGTACATTTATCCAACGTGTATATTTGTTACTTGTGCAATCCAATTTAAACAGTCCTTCTGATGTACCTAGCCAAATATTCTTGTTGGTGTCGAAGCAAAGTGAATTTACCTGGAAATTCAATTCTTTACCTTTTTCAATGTAGGGTACCTGAATAAACGAGTTATTTGATTTATTATAAATGTTCAACCCTTTATTAGTGCCAATCCAAAGTTTACCGTTAACATCTACTTCAGTGGCATAGATCTGATTACCGTATAAACTATTTTTATTGTTTTTAACGGGAGAATAAGCATTGAATTTTTCAGTGAGCCTGTTAAACCTAAACAAACCCTCTTCCGTACCAATCCATAAATATCCATCGGCATCCTCACAAATAGTATTCACGAAATTGTTTCCTAAAGAACTGGAATCTTTGCTATTATTGGAATAGAGTGTAAAATTTACACCATCATATCTGCACAAACCGGTTGATTCAATGCCAAACCATAATATATGTTTCGAGTCCTGAAAAATGGCCCGAACATTAACGCCGGGTAATCCATGTTCTTCTGAAATTTGCTTTAATTCAAAATTTTGCGGTTGAGAAAATGTATGTTGAATTGCTAATAGAATTGCAAACAGTGTTGTAAAAATCTGTTTATGAATAAATGAAAAATGAGGCATCATCATTGATATCGGGCCTTAAATATTTTTGAAAAATGAGCTTATCAAAGTTAATGAATAATGTTAATGAAAACATTCTTCTAAAAAGTAATTTAATACAAACTAAATTAACCCGAAAAATAACCCTAAACCCTCCGCCAGTAGTCGGACAGGCATTCAGAAGGGGCTTTTGAAACTTCTGTATAACATAAAAATTTTACCCTTACTTTTTTCAAAAATCAAATCGTAAATATTGACATGGAGGGTGTTGAACAACTTCAGGGAATATGGAGATTAAGAACAGAAAGGGGTATTTTAAGTATAAGTAATCCTGAACATACTATTAAAATGAACATTCTTGTGCTGGATATTAGCCAAAAAAAGATAAGATGTATAGGATTTGATATAAATAATTCTGCTACCGTTGAAGAATTTACAATGATTAAATCAGATAAATAAGTTTCAAGTTTGAAGTACAAAGTTTAAAGTTTTCTGAACGTCTTTGGACCTTTGTACTTTAGACTTTGAACTAATAGGAATTCCTTATTTTACAGGTAGTGTAAATTTAAATTGACTTCCAATTCCTTCAATACTTTCTACCCATATTCTTCCATTATGTTTTTCAATAAATTCTTTGCATAGGATCAGCCCAAGACCTGTGCCCTGCTCATGAGCAGTTCCTTTGGTAGTTAACGTTGTTTCTATTTGGAATAGACGTGGAAGAATGTCTTTGGGAATACCAATGCCTGTATCTTCAATGGTTATTTCTACCTGCGTTTTGTTAACAATTGCTTTTATGATTATTTGACCATTATTCGAGGTAAATTTAATAGCGTTAGAAATAAGATTGCGAAAAATGGTTTTGAGCATATTTTCATCGGCAAATACCACAATTTCGCTATCAATATTTTGAATCATTTTGATGTTTTTTTGATTGGCATTAGCTTCTAATAAATTCATGGTTTCCCATACAATTGCTGTTAAGGCTATATGTGTGGGATCGTACGAAATTCGTCCTGTTTGAGATCGCGACCATTGGAGAAGGTTTTCGAGTAAATTGCTACCATTGGTTGATGAATTATAAATTAACTGAATAAACCGTTTTACTTTTTCCGGTTCTAATGTTTCAATATCATTTAGGAGAATTTCCGAAAATCCCTTTACGGTGTGGAACGGATTGCGAAGATCGTGGGCTATTATGGAAAAAAATCTGTCTTTGGTTGAATTGAGCACGATCAGTTGCTGATTGGTGTCTTTTAATTGATTAGCTTGTGCTTCAATTATTTGCTGATTATTAATGAGCAATTCATTGGCTTCTTTAAGATTATCTGCATGAGTCCTTAGTTCTTCAGCTTGTTCTTCTATATGAGCCTGATTATCGATTAACCTGTCATTTGCTTGTGTTATTTCCTGAGTACGCTGCTTGACCAGCGTTACAAGTTCATTTTGTTTTTTACGGTACAATTCTACCCTTAGTTGGTAAGTGATGTAAATCGACAATGTCAATACTGCCAGGGATAACAATTTAAACCACCATGTTTTCCACCATGGAGGACGAATGGTGATGGTAACAGTTAAGCTTTTTTCATTCCATACACCATAGGAATTTTCAGCCATAACAGAGAATTTGTAATTGCCGGGAGTGAGATTACTATAGGAGACATAGTGGCGATTTTCGCAAGTAATCCAATCCTTATCCACATTCTCCATTTTGTATTGATACTTAATTTTTAAAGGATTGTAATAATCAAAAAGGGCAAAACTAAAAGAAAGATAGTTCTTGTCATAAGGTAACTCAATGTCTATAGATTTTGATAAATCGCGATAAATGGTTTTGTCGAATGCTTTTATGGAGGTGATTACGAGTGGAGAAAAATATGCCTTTTTTTTCATTTTTTCAGGTAAGAATATATTGAAGCCGTTATATCCTCCGAAAATCAATTCACCACTCTTGCTTTTAGAAAAGGCGGGAGCCACAAAAACGTTATCCTGCAAGCCATAGTCTTTATCGTAATTTTCAAAAGTTTTTGACTCCGGATTAAATTTGGAAATTCCGTAATGTGTTGCCAGCCATAGGTTGCCCTCATTATCTTCCAGGATACAATAAATGGAATTGGAAGGTAATCCACTGCTCATAGTATACCTGTTAAATTTTTGTGTAGAAGGATCAAAATAATTCAGACCTTTTAACCGGGTACCAATCCATAAGCGACCTTTACTATCTTCATAAATACTGCGAATTCTGTCATTACTCAAGCTCGTGGAGTCTGCGGGGTTATTTTTGAATTGTATTATTTTGCCATTATTTCTGTTATATTCAAACACTCCATCACGGTAGGTACCAATCCATAGAATACCTTTTTTATCTTCATATATTTTATAGATATCCAAATCATTTTTGTCAGGAAAAATGTGGGTATTTTCGTGAAATGGATTAAAGGTGTGTTTGGTTTTATCAAAAAGAAATAGGCCTGGTTTTCTACCAACCCAAAGGTTTCCTTTTGAGTCTTCATATATCGACCAAACACCTTTCATGGGATAATGCGTAAATGTTTTGCTGCGGATATCGAATTTTTCCAGATAATTTGTAGTACCTATCCAAATATTGTAATTGCCATCGGCCATCATCACATAAAGGTGATCTTCCGAAATACTGGCCGGGTTATTTTTATCGTGGGTATAGTAGGTAAATAAACCTGTTTTTCTGTCGAAAACATTTAGTCCTCCTTCGCTTGTTCCGATATAAAGTTTTTGATCGCCTCCTTCGCAAAGGGCATACACGTTTTTGTCGTTTAAACCTTTATGGTTATTTTCAATTTGATTTTTCCAGCGTGGGAATAATTCTTTTCGGTAATTATAAATTTGCAGGCCTTCAAATTTTGTCCCAATCCAAATCAACCCGGATTTATCTTCATATATAGCCCTGATATCATTGCTTTTCAACCCGTAAGGATCGTCATGATTTTTCTTAAAGATATTGAAATTATTGTTTTTAGGATCAACTACTACCAGACCTTCAGCGCCTATCCATATGAATCCCCTGGAGTCGCGCATAATCACAACCGGTATTACAAACAAACTGGTAAATGCCTGACGGTTCAATTCCTTTAATTCATAGAATTGCCCATGGTTAGGGTCATATTTGACACACCCAAGGCTGGTAATCATCCAAAGTATATTTTCCTGGTCAAAGCAAAGGTCTTTAATCTGGGTATTTGAGAAATGATTCGATTGTTTGGAAATATTTATCCAGTTTTTCGAATCATGGCTTCCGTTAGGTGATTTTAGAAGGCCTTCTGAGGTCCCCAGCCATGCATTTTTGGTGTTATCAAAACAAATGGAATTAACCTGAAAATCTAATTCTTTACCATTTGCAATGTAGGGCAGACGAATAAATTTGTCATTTTTCTGGTCATAAATACTTACTCCCTTATTTGTTCCTACCCAAATTTCACCGCCTGTGCTTATTTTTACTGTGTAAATCTGTTTGCCAAGCTGTTTTTGCTCATTTTGAGTGAGATATGGAGTGAATGTTTCTGTGCTCCTGTTGAATTTGTATAAACCCTCTTCGGTGCCGATCCATAAATTCTCATCCTTATCTTCGCTGATAGAATTTACAAAATTGTTACCTAAAGAACTAGAGTCTTTGCTCTTATTGGAATATAGCGTAAAAGAAACGCCATCATATCTGCATAAGCCTACCGATTCAATACCAAACCATAAAATATATTTGGAATCCTGGAATATAGCGCGAACAGTAGCACCAGGTAATCCATGTTCTTCTGAAATTTGTTTTAATTCAAAATTCTGAGGTTGTGATAAAATATTTTGAATGAACAGGGTTACAATGATTGTTGTAATGCAGCGTTTATGAAAGAATAAATTAATTCGTTGTGTCATTGTTATCTGGCCTAATCTTATCTAAGTTAATAAAAAATGACATACGAAATTCATATAATCGGTGATTTAGATCACCTTTTATTTCGGAGGTATTTACCTAGGATCTGGTGATATCAATGCAGGATATTATATAGCTGGTATTGTAAATTTGAATGAACTGCCTTTGCCTTCTTCACTTTCTACCCATATTTTTCCGCAGTGCTTTTCAACAAATTCGTTGCACAGTATTAAGCCAAGTCCGGTGCCGGTTTCGTTTGCAGTACCTTTGGTAGTTATTGTTGTATCAATACGGAACAGTTGTGACATGGTTTCGGAAGGAATACCCACACCCGTATCTACAACAGTTATCTCAGCTTTGGTATCGATTAACGCCGATTTTATCGTAACACTACCGTTTTCCGGTGTGAATTTTACAGCATTGGAAATCAGGTTACGGCAAATGGTTTTTAACATGTTTTCGTCGGCACATACCGTTATGTCCTGATGAATAAGCGACTGTAATTTAATATTTTTGCGATGGGCGTCGCCCTCCAGCAGGTTCATGGTTTCGTTGACAATGGTTGAAAGATTTAGGTTAACAGGTTCAAAAGACATACGTCCTGTTTGAGAACGTGACCATTGCAGAAGGTTTTCGAGCAAATTGCTGGCGCTTATTGATGAAGCGTAAATTAATTGAATAAACTTCCGGATTTTTTCGGGAGGATATTTTTCAAGATCATTTAAGAGCAATTCTGCAAAACCTTTTACTACATGGAAAGGATTTCTCAAATCGTGAGCTATAATGGAAAAAAACCTGTCCTTTGTTGAATTCAGTATCGTTAGCTCTTTATTAGCTTCCATTAACCTGTCGGCCTGTAATTTTATCAAATTTTGATTCTGCAGCAGAAGGTTATTTGCATCCTTTATGCTGTCTGAATGTGCCAGTAATTCTACAGATTGCTCCTCAATGCGGGTTTGCCGTTCAAGCAAAAGTTCATTTGTTTCTTCAAGCTTTAACGTCCTTTCTTTAACTAACTTGGTCAGTTCCCGTTGTTTCTTACGATATAGCGATACCCGCAGATAAATCAGTCCATATATAAAAAAAACAATGAAAATTATAAACAGTGACCGGAACCACCAGGTTCCCCACCAGGGAGGTAAAATTACAATTTTCAACTCGGTTGGTATAGGGTTCCATAATCCATCACTATTGGATGCTTTTACCTCAAGTATATAGGTGCCAGGTCCTAAATTTGGATAACTGGCTACCCTGTTTTTAGCATCCGTTAGAATCCAATCCTTATCAAACTTCACAAGTCTGTGCAAATATTTATTTCCTAATGGATTGGAATAATGCAAGGCAGCAAATTCAATAGCAATGTTTTTAGAATCATAATCTAATGTAATCTGATTAGATAACGAAATAGGTTTAAAAAGAATAATACGACCGTTAACTCGTTCATTTATAAGAACCGATTGATTGGATATCTGTAAATCAGTGAACACAACTTTCGGCAGGTATTTATTATCCTCAATGCTATCGGGATAAAAAGAATTGAAACCTTTTACCCCTCCGAAAAACATTTCACCTGTTTTCTCATTTCTAAAATAAGCATCCTCAGAAAATTCGTTGTCCTGAAGTCCATCCTGCCGATCGTAATTTCGCACTTCAAAAGTTTTCGTATCTAATCTTGTAAGTCCCTTTTTATGACTTATCCAAAGATGCCCTTTTTTATCAGAGAGTAACCCTATAATTAGTTCGTCGGGCAACCCTTGTTCGGCGTAAAACCTGGTAAATTTATTTTTTGCAGGATCAAATCTGGTTAGCCCACTATTTGTTCCTATCCAAAGAATTCCATGTTCATCCTCCAGCATTGCATAAACACGATCGCTACTAAGTGAATTAGGATTACTTGAGGAATAATTAAAGTGCGTTGGTGTCAGTTTCTCTTGAAAACCAGCAGACGAATCCCTTGAAAACCTGGTAATACCTCCACCTTCTGTTGCAACCCATAAATTATATTGATGGTCTTCCAGAATAATCCTTACATTTTTTCGCTTTAACGTTTTAGTGGCATCATAAGCAAAAAAGCGATCGTTTTTGCGATCGTATTTTGCAATACCGTTCCATGTACCAATCCACATATAATGGGAATGGTCTTCAATGATTGCATAAACCCAATTGTGAGGAATACTACTTTTTGATGAGGTTGTATAATGCTTAAAGCGGTTGGTCTTTGTATCAAATCTATCGAGGCCTCCCTTTGTGCCAAACCAGAGATAACCAAATCGATCGCAATAGATTTTCCGGACTTCGTTTTCAATCAAACTATTCAACGAATCCTTTGCATTATGCTGAAAATGAGCGTATTTGTCAGTTGCTCGATGGATGTTCGTAATTCCCTTGTTATGGGTCCCAATCCAAATGTTTCCTTTATTATCCTGGTATATCGCTCTAATCTTATTGTCGATTATACTTTTATCAGGATCCAGAGGGTCGTGATAAAAACTTTTAAATGGCTTCTGTCTCGTATCCGCTTTATTGATTCCTCCACTATATGTTCCAACCCAAAGTATCTTGTTGTCATCCAAATAAATATTAAAAACAGATTCGTCATTTAGTGCCCAACGGTCAAATTGATCTGTTCTATATTTGGTCTTTTGCCCGGAAACTTTATCGGTTTGGGTAAGCATATTTAAATCGACAATCCGATTGAAAGGGTACATTAAGGTGAGTTTGCTATAGCTTTGATTAACCTGCCAAATGACATTATTATGGGTTATTTTTGTAAAGTATATGCTTTTCGATCTATCTAATGAGTCTAATACTTTTTTGGGAACGGTTCGAGGGGTATATCTCTGGAAATCGTCTGTTTCATAGTTATATTTACAAATTAAAGTATCTGCGGTTAAAATCCAGATATATTCATTGTTATCCTTATATATTAAAGAGATTCGGTTGTTCCATAATGAATGGGGATCATTATTTACCGCCCTGTATTTTTTAAATTTATAACCATCGTACCTGCATAATCCCTCAAATGTTCCAAACCACATAAAACCATACTTGTCTTTGGCAATTCCCATAACAGTATTTTGCGATAGTCCATCTTCCACTGTCAAATGATCGAACCGGAGAATTTTATCCTGAGAAAATAGAGCAATAGGGGGGAAAATAAACAAAATCAGAATGCTTAATTTAATTATATGTTGAAAGAAATGATTATCCTCTACAAAATTCATCTTAATTGGCGGTTTGATGCAAGTCTGCCTAAACCTGCAATTCTAGTTAAATATACAAAAATCTTATCAAAAGCGCTAAGGTAAATTTGAATAATTACCTGTCAATTACTTTTTTTAGCTTATTGGCGCTGTAAATTTCGCTTGTTTTATTTACTCCGCTTTCAACCCATATTTTGCCGTTATGCTTTTCAACTGTGAAATTCGGTTCATTTTTTAACTATCTGCTGATTTATACTTTAAAAATACTTAAAATATTGCAGAAAGCCAAATAGATCAATTTGGAAATCCTGTTAATCCAAGGATATGGGGTAAACTCGTCTAATTTACACAAATAGATTTAAAATTACATTTGTTAATAGAAGTTAAGCTATTGGTAAGGTAAATGTGAACTTACTGCCTTTGCCTTCTTCGCTTTCAACCCATATTTTTCCATTATGTTTCTCTACGAACTCTTTGCAAAGGATTAGGCCAAGGCCTGTGCCTGTTTCGTTAGCAGTACCTTTGGTGGTAACTGTTGCTTCGATGCGGAACAGTTGTGACAGGGTTTCGGGTGGAATACCCACACCTGTATCAGCCACAGTTAACTCAACTATAGAATCGATTAATACCGATTTTATAGAAATAATGCCATTTTCCGGTGTGAATTTTATTGCATTGGAAACCAGGTTACGGTAAATTGTTTTTAACATGTGTTCATCGGCATTTACTGTTATTTTCTGATCAATTAGCGATTGCAATCTAATATTTTTACGTTGGGCATCACCCTCCAACAGGTTTATCGTTTCTTCAGCAATAGTTGAGAGATTTAAATTAACAGGTTCGAAAGACATTCGTCCTGTTTGAGAGCGTGACCATTGCAAGAGATTTTCAAGCAGGTTATTTCCACTTCTGGATGACATAAGAATTAAATGAAGGAATCGTTCAATTTTTTCCGGTGGTAGTTTTTTATAATCATTGATAAGTACCTCGGCAAACCCACTAACTGTATGGAAAGGATTACGAAGATCGTGAGCTATAATGGAGAAAAACCTGTCCTTGGTTGAATTAAGTACTAATAATTGTTCATTAGTATCTTTCAACTGTTTAGCTTGCAATTCGATTAATTCTTGTTTATTAGTCAGGAGTTCATTAGCTTTACTAAGTCTTTCAGTTTGAGTGCGTTGTTCTTCAGCGTATTCCTCGATGCGGGTTTGACGGTCGAGTAAAGTGTTATTTGCTTTAGATATTTCCTGGGTTCGATGCCGGACTAAAACCGTTAACTCTTTTTCTTTTTTCCGGTACATTTCTATTCGTAAATAATAAGCAATATAGATCGATGTTATCAGGATTAACAGGACGAAGAATTTAAATAGCTTGGTTTGCCACCAGGGAGGCAGAATAATTATTTTTATGGATGCTCCTTTTTCATTCCAGACGTTATTATTGTTACTGCCAATTACTCTAAAAGTATATGTTCCCGGGGATAGATTTGTATAGGTTGCTTCCCTCTTGTTACCAACATTGTTCCATTCTTTTTCAAAACCTTCCATGATGTATTTGTACTGGTTCTTTTCGGGAAATATGTAATTTAAAGCAACATATTTAAAACTAATAACAAATTGGTCATGGTTCAGCACTAACTCTTTGGTTTCATCGATACTTTTTTTAAGCGGGGAATTTTTTCCGCCAATTTCAACATGTTTGTTAAAAAGTAAAAAATCAGTTATTACTATTTCAGGAATGTATGTGTTATCTTTAATGCTATCGGGATAAAAAGCGTTAAAACCCTTATAACCTCCAAAATATAATTTCCCATCGGTTCCCATTAATGACGATTTTCTGCAAAATTCATTTCCCTGAAGCCCATCAGCCTTGTTGTAATTCTTGAATACAGGTTTTTTTGGGTGATTAACCCCGCTAATAAATTTTGAAATTCCATTATTTGTACTTAACCACAAATTTCCATGGTTATCCTCACACATAGTTTTAATAGAGTTATCTGGCAGGCCATCAGCAATGCTGTAACAAATAAAAGAACTGTCTTTTTCTACAAACATATTTAAACCGGCATCAGTGCCGAACCATATGTTTCCTTTACTATCCTGGAAGATGACAAGAACTCCGGTATAGCTAATACTTGAAGGATTAGCAGCATCATGCCTGAAGTTATTAAAGGTTTCTTTTTCAGGGTCAAATAAACTAACACCACCGGAAGTTGCTACCCAGATTTTATTGTTCTTTGTTATCAATAAATCCTGAACCCAATTTCCAGCTATTTCGTTTCCTATGCCATTATTACTTGACGAGTATATTTTAAACTGTTTAGTATTCCTGTCATATCTGTTCAAGCCGCCGCCCATTGTAGCAAACCATAAATAACCCCGGCTGTCTTCTTTTATTGAAAAAATATTATTGCTGTTTATAGAATAAGGGGCATTGTTGGTTTGTTGAAATCTTGTAAATGTGCCTGATTCTCTGTGAAATAAATTCACCCCGCCACCCCAGGTGCCTATCCATATATTTCCACGACTATCTTTAAAAATCGACCAAATTGCATTTGAGCCTATGCTATTAGGATTCTGGTGATTGTATGTAAATACCTTATTTTCACCTGTCTTTCTGTTTACTATATTTAGTCCTCCTTCGGTTCCAATCCATAAAAAGTCACCGTCCTCGCAAAAAGTATTTATGATATCATTACTTATGCTATTTTTATTACTTGGATCATGCTTATGATGATCAAATTGAAATAAAAGTTTATTGTAATAATTAACACCGGCACCATATGTTCCAACCCACATGGTTCCTTGCTTGTCTTTATAAATTGAATATATTGAATTATTCGAAATGGTTGTATTATCATAAGGATTATTGAGATAATGGGAAAATTGACAAACACCTTCCCCCAGCTTTTTAAGATTCAGAATATTTAGACCTCCATTTTCAACCCCAACCCACAGACTTCCATTGCCATCGTCAAATATTCCCTTAATTTCACCTCTGCTTATACTATCTCCATTACCAGGCCAAAAATTTTGGAAATAGGGATAAAGAGGACTTCCGTCTCTGAATTTCATCAAACTAAGACCTGCATAATTGCTCCCAATCCATATCCTTTTTTTAGAGTCGCTGAACAACGTAGTCAAATTATTATCGCTCAAACTTTTGGGATCTTGATCGTTATGACCAAATTGCTTAAATGTATTTTTCTGTAAATCAATGTTTATTAGGCCATCAGTAGTTGGTATCCAGTAATTCCCATTGCTATCCTTTATTATAGAACTTGAAAATGCTGAGCGAATGCAGGATTTACAAATTTCAATAATAACAGTATCTACTATTGCAAAAATTCCATCAGAAGCTACCGTATATAACTTCTTATCATCAGATTCAAAGAAACCGACGATATTTTTAGTCGCGATTGCAGGAAAGCGGGTAAAATAATCATGCTCTCTGTCATATTTGCTTATTCCCTGTTGTGACCCTACCCACAATTGACCTTTTCTGTCTTCATAAATCACGTTAGATTCATTAGTAGTAAGAGTTTTAGAATTTTTAGGATCATTTTTATACAGCTTGAACTCATAACCATCGTATCTGCAAACACCATTACCACCGGTTGCAAACCATAATAATCCATAGCGGTCTTGTAATATCGATCTTACCCAGTTTTGTGATAAGCCATCATCAACTGTAAGGTGGTGAAATCTTATATCCTGCTTTTGGCCAAAAGCAAAAGAGTTAAAAATAATAGCAACAAAAATTATATAAAGCTTGAAGTATTTCATACACCGGTAAAAGAAGTTTTCTGCGTTAAGCTCCTTACTTTTTTAAAGATAAGAAATAAATGGGAGAATTAAAAAATAAAGATGAGCCAATAAATTGACTATTAAAGTATTTATAAGACTATGATAAATAAAGGCTAAAGCTCAAATTAAGCTAATGGTAATGTAAACCTGAACTTACTGCCTTTCCCGACTTCGCTTTTAATCCATATTTTTCCGTTGTGTTTTTCAATAAATTCTTTGCAAAGGAGTAAGCCTAGGCCTGTGCCTGGTTCCTGTGCGGTTCCTTTCGTAGTTATGGCTTTATCTATTTGAAATAGGCGCGGTAGCGTGTCGGTAGGAATACCAACTCCTGTATCTTCAATTGTCACTTCAACCTCATTTTGCATTGAAGTTGTTTTAATGAATATGGATCCATTGTTCGGCGTAAATTTAATAGCATTTGAAATAAGGTTTCGTAAAATTGTTTTTACCATATTTTCGTCGGCCAAAACGGTTAAGCTATGATCAATTATAGGTTGTAAAGATATATTTTTATGAAGCGCATCGCCATCCAACAAGTTAATGACTTCTTGAATAATTGTCGATAAGTTCAGATTCACAGGATCATAAGCAATTCGACCCGTTTGAGAACGAGACCATTGCAGGAGATTTTCGAGTAGCTTATTGCCGTTTATAGAGGAGGTAAAAATAAGTTTGAGAAATCGGTCTATTTTTTCGTAAGATAGTGTTTTGTAATCTTTTATCAATATTTCGGCAAAACCGCTTACCGTATGGAATGGATTTCGAAGGTCGTGCGCTATGATTGAAAAGAACCTGTCTTTGGTAGAATTCAGTACTGATAATTGCTGGTTGGTATCATTTAGTTTTTGGTTAGTATCTTTCAATTGGTTGGCCTGTTGTTCAATTAATTTTTGTTTATCGAGCAAAATATTATTTGTTTCCCTGAGGTTTTCGGTTTGATGCTGGAGTTCATCCGCATATTCTTCGATCCGGGTTTGCCGTTCGATCAAAATTTCGTTTGCTTGTGAAATTTCCGTTGTTCGTTGCCGAACTAAGATAGTTAATTCGTTTTGTTTTTTCCGGTATGCATCTACTCTCAAATAAAAAATGACGTAAATGGAAGATGCAAAAATGCCAAATACTAACAACTTGAACCACCATGTTTTCCACCAGGGAGAGAGGATTGTTATGACTATGGAGAGGCTATTTTCATTCCATGTACCATAGGCGTTTGCAGCTTTAACTGAAAAAATATAGGTACCTGGGGTGAGACTACTATAGGAGGCATAATGCCGGTTACCACAGTTAATCCAATTTTTATCAACATTTTCCATTTTGTATTCAAATTGATTCTTTAAAGGGTTGTAATAATCGAGAAGGGCAAAGCTAAATGAAAGATAGTTCTTGTCGTATGGCAAAGTAAGGTTAACAGGTTTTGATAAGTCTCGATAAATGGTCTGATCGAATATTTTTATTGAAGTAATAACAAGCGGAGAAAAATAAATCTCTTTTTTAATTTTTTCGGGCATGAATATATTGAAGCCGCTATTTCCGCCTAATAGTAATTCACCACTTTTAGCCATGCAATAAGCTGCCGAAGCAAAAATATTGTCTTGTAATCCAAAGTCTTTATTGAAATTCTCAAATATTTTCGACTCTGGGTTGAATTTGGAAATTCCGTTGTGTGTTGCAAGCCATAGATTCCCTCGAGCATCCTCAAGAATGCAATATATTGAATTTGAGGGTAATCCATGGTTTTTTGTATATGTTATAAACCTTTTATTCTTACAATCGAAAAGGTTTAAGCCCTGTAACCGGGTGCCTATCCATAAACGCCCTTTTTTGTCTTCGTAAATGCTGCGAATCATATCATCGCTTAAAGTTGTCGAGTCTTTGGGATTATTTCTATATAGATATACTTTCCCGGTATTTGGATTATATTCAAACAGTCCATCACGGTATGAGCCAATCCAAATTTTTCCCCCTTTATCCTGATATAATTTATATATATCCAAATCATTTTTTTCAGGAAATACTTTATTGGGATCGTGAAATGCAGTAAGGGTACTTTTAGTTTTATCGAAAATGAACAAGCCCGGTCTTTTTCCAATCCAGATGTTTCCTTTGGGATCTTCCATTAATGACCAAATACCTTTAATTGGATAATGAGTAAATGTTTTTCGTTGTATATCGAACTGCTCCAAATAATTTGAAGTTGCCATCCATAAATTGTTTTTATGATCAGCTATGAGTACATAAACATTATTCTCCGAAATACTTGAAAAATCATTTTTATTATGGATATAATAGGTGAATGTACCTGTTTTTCGGTCAAATAAATTTAACCCACCATCTCTCGTACCAATCCACAGATTTTGATTATTATCTTCGCAGATCGAATATACACAATTATCATTTAATCCCTTACGATTGTTATCAACTTGATTCTTCCAGTATGGAAATAATTCTTTCCTGTAGTTATAAATCTGTACGCCCTCAAATTTTGTCCCAATCCATATCAATCCTGATTTATCTTCATAAATTGCTCGGATATCATTACTTTTCAAACCATTTGGATTGTCAAACTTTTTTTGAAAGAGCTTAAATGTATTATTTTTAGGATTAACAATAACCAAACCTTCGGCACTAATCCAGATAAATCCTTTGCTATCCATGGTCATAAAGGCAGGACTTCCATAAAGACTGGTAAAAGCGCTGCGGTTCAACTCGTTTAAATTGTAAAAGTGATTATGCTTTAAATCATACTTGACGCATCCACTAGGAATAATAATCCAAAGGTTTCCCTGTTGGTCAAAGCAAAGACTTTTAATCTGATTGTTAGGAAGACTGTTGGGTTGTTGGGATATGTTTACCCACCGAGTATAGTTATGACTTCCGGATTCTAATTTAAACAGACCTTCTAAAGTACCTAGCCAAATATTTTTGTTATTATCAAAACAAATCGAGTTTACCTGGAAATTTAATTCTTTACCTTTTTCTAAATAGGGTAAACGAATAAACTTGTCGTTTTTTTTATCATAAATATTTACACCTTTATTTGTCCCTACCCAAAGTTCTCCATTAATATCAACTTTTATGGAATAAATCTGGTTACCGTACAGGCTATTTTTATTGTTTTTAATTGGATAATAAGAAGTAAACTTTTCCGAAATCCTGTTAAATCTATACAAGCCATCATCGGTACCAATCCATAAATAGCCATCAATATCCTCGCAAATAGTATTAACAAAATTGTTTCCTAAGGCACTTGAGTCTTTGCTATTATTGGTATACAACGTAAAAGTGACTCCGTCATATCTACACAAACCTGCTGATTCAACTCCAAACCATAAAATATGTTTCGAATCCTGAAATATTGCCCGAACGGTAACGCCAGGTAATCCGTGTTCTTCTGAAATTTGTTTTAATTCAAAATTTTGCGGTTGAGAAAAAATATTTTGAATTCCTAAGAGAATAGTAACAATAGTTGTAAAAATCTGTTTTTGAAAATATAAAAAATGATACTTTGTCATTATCCAAATTTTAATATTAGCTGGGTGAAAATGGACTTATCCAAAATTAGTGTATAGTGCAATACTAAATTATTATCAACGGATAATTTAGCTCATCTGTTTGCGGATAATTTCACACTCTATTTTATACAAAAGAATAAACTCTTATTAGTGAGCTATTGGATATACTATGCTAATGGCACTGTAAACCTGAACTTACTGCCTTTCCCGACTTCGCTTTCAATCCATATTTTTCCGTTGTGTTTTTCAATAAATTCTTTGCAAAGGAGTAATCCAAGGCCTGTGCCTTGTTCCTGTGCGGTTCCTTTAGTAGTTATGGCTTTATCTATTTGAAATAGGCGCGGTAGCGTGTCGGTAGGAATACCAACTCCTGTATCTTCAATTGTCACTTCAACCTCATTTTGCATTGAAGTTGTTTTAATGAATATGGATCCATTGTTCGGCGTAAATTTAATAGCATTTGAAATAAGGTTTCGTAAAATTGTTTTTACCATATTTTCGTCGGCCAAAACGGTTAAGCTATGATCAATTATAGGTTGTAAAGATATATTTTTATGAAGCGCATCGCCATCCAACAAGTTAATGACTTCTTGAATAATTGTCGATAAGTTCAGATTCACAGGATCATAAGCGATTCGACCCGTTTGGGAACGAGACCATTGCAGGAGATTTTCGAGCAGCTTATTGCCGTTTATAGAGGAGGTAAAAATAAGTTTGAGAAATCGTTCTATTTTTTCGTAAGGTAGTGTTTTGTAATCCTTTATCAATACTTCAGCAAAACCGCTTACCGTATGGAATGGATTTCGAAGGTCGTGAGCGATGATAGAAAAGAACCTGTCTTTGGTCGAATTCAGAATTGATAGTTGCTGGTTGGTATCATTTAGTTGTTGGTTAGTATCTTTCAATTGTTCGGCCTGTTGCTCAATTACTTTTTGTTTATCGAGCAATATATTATTTGTTTCCCTGAGGTTTTCTGTTTGATGATGGAGTTCATCAGCATATTCTTCAATCCGGGTTTGCCGTTCGATCAAAATTTCGTTTGCTTGTGAAATTTCCATTGTGCGTTGCCGGACTAAAACGGTTAATTCGTTTTGTTTTTTCCGGTATGCATCTATTCTCAAATAAAAAATAAGGTAAATAGCGGATGTAAAAATGCCTAATACGATTAACTTAAACCACCATGTTCTCCACCAGGGCGGTAGAATTTTTATCTTGATGGAAACCCCGTTTTCATTCCAAATACTGTCATTGTTGCTTGCTTTAACTTTGAAAGTATAGTCGCCGGGATCTAAATTGGTGTAGCTGGCGATACGGTTTTTTGCATCAGTACTACGCCACTGATTGTCGAATCCTTCCATTTTATAAGCGTATTTGTTTTTTTCAGGACTGTTAAAGTCTAAAGCTGCAAATTCAAAAGAAAAAGAGTTTTCTGTGTAAGAAATGGTTAACTGATTGGTTTCTGTGATTGCTTTATGTAAAATAACAGTTCCATCAATTTTCTGTCCGACTTTGATGGGTTTGTTAAAAATATAAAAATCTGTAATTACAATGGGAGGGGGAACATTGTTGATAAAAGTATTTCTTGGATTAAAGGTATTCAGGCCATTCGAACCACCAAAGCATAAAAGGCCACTTTTTATTTTACAAAATGCCCTGGCAAATTCTAAATCCTGTAATCCATCAGTTACATCGAAATTGTGGAAAGTCTTTTGATTGAGTGAAAACTTCGATAACCCATTTAATGTACTAATCCATAAATTGCCATCATTGTCCTCTAATATGCCCTTGATGTAATTATCTACCAGTCCGTCTTTTGTGGTAAAAACTGAAAATATATTTTTCTTGATATCCAGCTTATTTAGGCCCATTCCATCGGTGCCAAACCACATATTTCCTTCATGATCTTCAAAAATACAAGCGATATTACTAGAATTTAGGCTATTAATTTTTTCGCTGTGTAAGTAATGTGAGAATTTTAATTTTGGAGAAGGTTTCGTGAAATCAACATTGTTAAGATTTACCATATCCATGCCTTTGTTGGTAGCTATCCAAAGGCAATGACGGCTATCCTCAAAGATTTGGGTCGTATACACTTCGATAAAGCTACTGGGATCATTAGGATCATTTTTATAATGATAGAACCTGTTTCTGCTTCGGTCAAACAAATTTAGGGTTCCTTCCAGTGTTCCAATCCAAAGGTTATGTCTGCTATCTTCACATAGTGACCATACATTGTTGTGGCTTAAAGAATAATCATCGTTGCTTTTGTTTTTGTAACAGGTGAATTTTTTTGTTTTTTTATCATAACAATTAAGGCCGCCTGCATAAGTGCCAATCCAAATCTTGTCAGTATAATCATTTGCCAAACATACTACAACATTGGCACTAATAGAATTAGGCTTATTAGGATCGTGCATGAAATAGCTAAAGTTTTGCGTTTTTGGATCGAGAACGTTTAGTCCCCCTCCATCAGTACCAATCCAAAGATTTCCTTCCTTGTCTTCTGCAAGTGCACCTACCGATTTAAAACTTAAACAGTTCGTACTGGTCAGGTTGGGTCTGTATAGGTTAAATTTTGTCCTGGAAATTTCAAACTTGTTCAAACCGGTGCTTGAAGTCCCCACCCATATATTGCCTGTATTATCTTCCAATGTGCAGCTTACGCCATTACCACTTAGCGAATTGGGAATTGATTCTTTGTATTTACAATCATCAAAAGTATGATCCTTTTTATTGTAAAATGAAATTCCGCCTCCATCAGTGCAGATCCATAAAATTTCATTTTTATCCTGCCGAATCCTTACAACGATATTGTTGGAGAGCGAATTTTTTCCTGGTTGATTTTTGTATTGTTTGAAAACGTTATTCTTTTTGTCCCAGGAAATTAATCCTTCTCCATAGGTTCCAAGCCAAAATAAACCATCATGATCTTCTAAAAGGATTAATGCGATATCAGTTTTTTTTTCTAAGTCGGGAATGTTTATGACGGTATGGTCGAAGTTATCTTTTTGAGGATTGTAACGATCAATGATTTTACTACCGGCATTGATCCAAATATTTTTCTCACGATCTTCAAAAATCGAACGAATGTAATTGTTGGATATACTGTTTGGATCTTTGTCGTTGTGTAAATATCTTTTAAATCGTGGTCGTGTTTTGTTCAGATCGATGGAATTAACATTAGGTACTGAGAACAATCCTGTTTGGTTTCCTACCCATAAAGTACCTTTAGAATCAATAAGTAAATTTGTAAGATTATTATCTGTGAGCGAATATTTATCGTTCTTATTTGCTAAAATACGAACAAATTGATCTTTAGTTCTATCATATACGGCTAATCCGAAATCGCATCGTACCCAAATTCTACCAATACTATCTTCTACTAAATTATGTACACCGTTTGAGCTAAGCGTAGTAGTATCCCCATCAATACTATTATAAATTTTAAATTTATATCCGTCATACCGGTTCAATCCGCTATAGGTAGCTATCCACAAGAAACCTTGTTTGTCCAGAAGCATGTCATTAATGAAAAAATTAGAGAGACCCTGGGCCTTCGAAAAATGAGTAAAGGTCATATTTCGGTATTGCCCAAATACTTTGCTGCTAACCTGATTAAATAATAAAAAAATAATCAGATAGTATGACAATGAGATACATTTAGAATTTTTGCGATACACTTTTTTATATAGTCAAAATTATTACATAAGTTACGACAAATAAATTGTATATAAAAGTTTTAATTAACTTCTTATAAGATTAAGAATATTTAAAGGAGATTTTTCTTACTATACTGATGGCAATGTAAACCTGAACTTACTTCCTTTTCCAAGTTCACTTTCTACCAATATTTTACCGTTATGCTTTTCAATAAATTCTTTGCAAAGAAGTAATCCAAGGCCTGTACCAGATTCCTGCGCAGTTCCTTTGGTGGTTATGGTTGTTTCCAGTAAGGATCCAAAGATTTCCTTTCTTATCTTCAATAATATCATTAATGTGATTGTCATTTATGCTATGCTTGTCTGCAGAATCATGTTTAAATACTTTAAAAGACTCTGTGTAAGGATTATATAAATTTAAACCATCAAAAGTTCCACACCAAATATTTTTTCCCTGGTCTTCATAAATACATTCTATACTGTTATTACTTAATGTTCCCGGTTGCTTTTCAATATTTTGGTATGCTTTAATTTGATAACCGTCGTATTTATTAAGGCCTGCTTCGGTTCCAATCCATAACCATTCTTTACTATCTCTGTAAAAGCATGTAATACGATTAGTTGACAATCCTTCATCTGTAGTGAGGTAGTTGAATTTCGTTTGAGGTACCTGCGCATTTATGCAGAAGGCAAAGAATATTAAGACTGTATATAATGATATTTTTCTCATAGTGGATTTAAAATACACACAGATTAAAATAAATATAAAAGTTATAAAAAAAAACAATAAGATGAAAGGATATAAGAAACAAACATTTAATACTAAATCACAGGTCGTGCTTCGAATGGTTTTTGTAATAGGTTACAAAAGGATTAGCTCAATGGCAGTGTAAATTTAAACTCGCTTCCTTTTCCAACTTCACTCACAACCCATATTTTTCCGTTGTGTTTTTCGATAAATTCTTTGCAAAGAAGTAAACCAAGACCTGTGCCTGCCTCATGTGCAGTGCCTTTGGTAGATACTGTGGTTTCTATTTGGAATAAAAGTGGTAATACACTTGAATCAATACCTACGCCTGTATCTTCAATGGTTACTTCAACCTGCATTTTGTCGCAGGTTGCTTTAATGTTTATGAATCCGTTTTCAGAAGTAAATTTAAGTGCATTTGATATAAGGTTTCGTAATACAGCTTTAAGCATATTTTCATCTGCTAACACAATGATATCCGCTTCAATTAATAAATGAATTTT
>CAYZNC010000048.1:0-11894 GCA_964478555.1 uncultured Bacteroidales bacterium
CATTCTAAGGGATGCACTAAGTCAATCAAAGGACTTTTTAGACAGCCTCTTCGCAAATATTTCTTTATTTCTTATCTCCTAAGGTTCATTAATATTTAGATTACTATTATATTTTGATACATTTGTTCTTCAATCATTACACTAGCCATATGAAATTTATTTTTACAATTTTACGACTGAGAATTTTATTAGTTTTTGCCATATTGGTATCAAACACCATTTATGCGCAAAGGGAAAAGTACTTGTTGGATGAATGTTACAATTTCCATCATTTTAGTAACGGTAATCTATGGGAAAGCAAGTATATGTGGGACATGGTTATAGCCGACGATTTTGTTAAGAAAGGTGGCCAGAGTATAGATGATGCTCCTGAATTAAATGACATTGATAGCTTTAAGTTGACTCCCAATTCTGTCGCCCCGTTGGAAATCTGGAAAGTATATTATAACGGCATCGAAAAATCAAATCAAGCATTGGCGTATATCCCGAATATTGCAGGTAATGAGGAGTATAGGGCCGAAGCAAAATTCATAAGGGCCTATTGTTATTTTAACTTAGCACGTTTATTTGGAGGTGTCCCGATTATAACTGAGGACTGTAGCGCCAAACTTAAATCTATTAAGCGGGCGACTGTAACAGAAGTGTATGCACAAATAGAACAGGATTTGACGGAGGCAATCCCCATTCTTCCGCAAAAATCATCACTTATACCAACAGAAAAATACAAAGCCACTCAAGGGGCTGCCCATGCAGTTTATGCCCAGGTTTGTTTGTACCAGCAAAAGTGGAGTGAGGCAGCTATCCATTTAAAGGCAATTATTGATTCGGGTCAATATGCATTAATGGCCAATTTTGCTGATTTATGGTTAATGGCCAATGAGCATAATGTTGAATCTATCTATGAATTTGAATACTACAGTGACAAAGGATACAATTGGGCTACTGCGAATTTCACCAATCCCGAGTCAAATATGCTCATTCAGTTATTTGGCCCACGTCCTGAAGAGGTTACGATTACAGATAATAATTACATTAATGGATGGGGAATGGGACAGGTAACTAAAAATTTAGTAGACTTATTTGATGCACAAGGCGATGTGATTCGTAAAAAAGCAACCATTTTGGTATTGGATAGTATCGGTACGAAAGGGACGGGTGGTTACGAATACACAGGATATAAAGGTAATAAATACACTACCCGAACTGTTAATACTGCTGGTCCTACACCAGAACTGAATAATGGCCAGAATATTGTAGAAATACGATATGCGGATGTATTATTAATGTATGCTGAGACCCAGGCTCGTTTGGGGAATAGTGTTGAAGCCATAATCAACGTTAATAGGGTACGTGCTCGTGCTGGTTTGCTTCCTTTGAATCCTGGATCAGGTGCAGCATTGTTAGATGCAATTTTTATGGAACGTACTTTAGAATTTGCGTTAGAAGGCAAACGTTTTCCGGATATTATCAGATGGGGAAAGGGCAGCGAGCTGCTCAGTTCACTTGGGTATGATGCTCATGACAGTATCTGGCCAATTCCAGCCGAGATTATTGCACAACATCCACTTGTTACCCAAAATCCTGGTTATGGTACTGAATTAAGTACACTTCAATCGCTAGTGCCGGAAAAAAATGAATACGCCCCTTCAGCAAGTTTTCCCTGGATTAAAATTACGCCAAAGAAAGTATTGACCACTGTCATGGAACAATACAAATATAATTTTTGTATGAATGATTCTATCCTAAACGTCCAAGCCAATTATAGCTATAATGACAAAAACTTAATGAGCGGTTACATTGAGGCTTTAGTTAGTGAAGCAACAGGCAGCTTACTCGAACTTTATCACGAAACCTATAGCTATGATGATAAAGACAGGTTAATGAACCTTGTAAAAATGGCAAAGGTTGATAATCTGTGGGATACCTTAGAATCACATTTTTATCGTTATACTGGCGCAAACACGGTAATTGATAGCATGGGCCTCTATTATAATAGGGTTTTAAATAGTTTTCATGTTTACAACTATATATGGAACGATCAGGAAAATTTTTATCAAAAAGCAACGAATACTTGGTATGCATCGGCTAATGGCTGGTACAAAAATAGTGGTGGTATTATGGAGAAAGAAACATTAACATATAATTCTGATAAACAAATAATTGATAATTTATATTCAATATATGACCAGATTACAAGTACATGGGGGAATAATTATACTGAGACTAAGAACACGTATAGCAATGGCTTACTTACCAAGCAAGAAGTCTTTTCAATTTCCGAAGGTATTTCTACAGCGCGCTCTCAAATAAATTATGAATATAATACCGATCATAAATTAATATCAGAAAAGTATTATGAACAAAATGGTAATGTGCTGGAGCTTAAAAATGGCGAAAATTACTATTACGGGAATAACACTTATAAAACCATAAAAACACCCATGGAATATTTGAGTTTGGTGGAAGATTTACACCATATCAGGGTACGTACGTTTTATGAAGAACAAACTACTACTTCGATTGGTTTAGCTGATGTGATACCAGACGAAAGTATTATTGTTTATCCTAATCCATCTACAGGGTTATTTTTGGTAAAGATTAATGCTTCAAAACCAACACAAGTGGAAGTTTACAACCTGGAAGGATATAAGGTTAAAGCCCAGTTTAGTAATGCCACCGGAGAGCAATTATTGTCCATTGATCTCACGGGGAAACCATCAGGTGTCTATATCCTAAAGGTACTGGCCAAGACTAAAATTATTCAGGTTAAACTATTGCTGGAATAAGCTTCAAAATTAAGGCTGTCCAAAAAGGCGGCCTTAATTTTTTGAATTTGTCTTGATAATACGTTTTGATTCGGTTTAAGAGCCATCTTAAATGCATTACAATCTAAAATTACCGGATCAATGTTCTGATTGCGTAAGTACTTTCTCTTTTTTAAATTTTTCAAGCATAATATTTTCTTCTATTTCAATAGCATGTAAAACACGATGAGCCATTTCATATGATATCCCAGGAACTGCCTGGTTGTTTTTTGCGGCGATATTTTTAGAATTTTCAGCTTTATTTTTTTCAAGATCATGGATTTCATTAAAAATTCTTGTTAAATCCTCTTTTGATATAACTCGAAAATATTTACCATTGGTTATGTGCGACATTTCAATTAAGGTCGCTTCGTCAAGTTTTGTTAATATTTTTATGTTTTGCAAACCCATCGGAGTTTTAATCGGATACATGGCTGAATCACTTTTCCCTACACCTATCGTATATAGACGAATGTTAAACATGCGGGCTATCTGAGCAGCAGTAATCGGGTCAATTTCTCCATAATTATTTATTCCGTCGGTTAATAAAATAATATATTTATGTCTGATGGTACTATCCTTAATTTGATTTATGGCAGTTGCCAGTCCAATGCCTATGGCTGTACCATCTATCACCATTCCTGTGTCAATCTTGTTCGCTAAACTTATCAATTTAGCATAATCGTTTGTTAATGGACTTAAGGAAAAGCTATTTTTTCCAAAAAGCACCAAGCCAATTCTGCCGTCTTCATTATGCTTTATAAAATTTATAGCTACTTCTTTTGACGCCATCAGCCTATTGGGCTCGATGTCCATTGCCAACATGCTCGATGATAAATCTAATGCTATAACAATATTGGCAACTTTCGCTATATCCATTTTATGGTCAGGATTTATTTTGGTATCAACATGTTCATTATTGCATTGGACTACTTTTATTTCAATTTCTTTACCTGATATGGTTCTATATTGCTTTGAAACAATATCAAAATAGCTAAATGGTAATGAAGGAATAGTATAATTTCCATTTTTATGCGGGGTAATTGTATATTCATAAATGATAGTATCTATAAAAGTTGTATCGTTATTTATTGAGAATTCAACTTTTGGTTCCATAATCTCCATGGAGGGGTCAAGCTTTATTTTTGGGTTGCCGAGGAGTTTCAGGTTTCCATCGCCACTAATTAGCAGCTTAAGGATAATATTTTCAAAGCAATTCACATTGTCTTTGTTCACAGATGCCTGGATTGTAAAATTTTTGCCAACCCCACCTATAAATGATGCGGGTTTATTTCCGGGCAGTGGCAATACTTTAATGCTAGTCGGAGAACTACTTAATTCTCTAAATTCACCATTATTTTGTCCAAATTGATCAAAGAAATCTCTCCCTTTAACTGAATTTTGAAGCTTAAACTCAAGTTTACACGACCCAATGCTAAAGTTTCCGCTTCGTAAAGGTGATAAAACCAATTTTTGAAGTGTGACAGTTTTATAAACAATGCCATTTACGTTTTCTGTCTGATTCATACCATTCACATTTTCATTTACAACCTGAAGATTTGATGAATTTTCAAATCTGTCAATCCAAAAATTCTTAAACTTTGGTAAATTAAAGTTCTCGATAAAATTTATTTGCGTTTTATAGTGTACTTTAAACGTAGCAGTTACCTGTTCGCCCTGATAGATTGTTTTTTTATTTAAATTTAATCTCACAAAAGCCGTATCACCTGTGGGTTTAACGTAATTAACTACCATAATGGAAATGGGATCCGAATAATAAACAGAATCCCTCACTATGATTGATGCTTTACCAATCGTAAAAGTTCCCAATTTTTTCGCCTGCAAATCATAGCAGTAGTTAGTTGAAACAGCATTCGTAGTTTTACCATTCATCATACTAATACAGGTTGAAGTAGAATTGTTAGGTCCGGAAAGAATCTTAAATTCACTTAAATCGGGCGGTATTAATCTCAAAGATTCTCCATTGACAATAAAACTCAACGAGAAACTCCTGTTTAACCCTACTAAATTATTGGCAATTGCTTTAAAACTAACTGGAACGTTATTGGTTACTGGAGTGTTATTGAATATTTTATTTAAATTTGGTCTAACAAAAGTACTATCGGTTTTAGGTTTTATATAATCTACAACTTCGATAGAAACAGGATCTGAATAATAAATGATATCATTTACTATTATGGATGCTTTTCCAATCGTATAGGTTCCTATCTTTTTTGCTTGGATTGTATAGCTATATTCATTTGAAGCAATAACTCTTTCTTTACCATTGATTAAAGTATAACTGGTTGAAATGGTATTAGTGGGACCGTTAAGAACTTTAAATTCACTTAAATTAGGTAGTATTATCCTTGAAGCAGTTGCATTAACAGAAAAAGTCAGATAGAAACACCCATTTAGTCCTACTTTCTTTTTGGCCGATACATTAACTTTGACTTGTGCATTTATTGGGCCTAAAGCGCAAAATAGACTTAATGCGATTAGTACTTTTTTCATCTTTTATTATATTCTTGTGGTTCTTTTTTTGGGTCAATAGTTATGGGAATTTGGTTAATTCCCACAGAAACTTGCACCATACTTTAATTAATTTCAAACCGTTTTTATGGCACATTTATTATCGTCATCTTTTTAATTTTCAAATCAATTGGAATAACACCGTATTTCAATGTTGTGGCCAAAGCTTTTGCTTGTTCCAAAGTCATATTGCCTGAGATGAATGACTTACCGTTTGGTATTTCTCCATTTACTCTCGGATTTGAGAACACATCATTGTCAATGACGATGGCTAAAGATCTGCCAATATTGTTTCTTGTCATTTTGGCCCAAATTATATGATATGGAGGTTTTAAGGTGAAATTTACCGAATATTTTTTAGCTTTCTTCTCATAATAGGTGACGGCATTTAAAATCATTTCAGGAGTTATTGTGTTAGAATTCAGTGATTTTTTTATGGCAACTAAGGGAATAAAGTTATCTAATCTATTTTTTGACCATTTGCATTCAAATTCCATGGGCAACAAATTTTTACAAGCTTTAAATTGCATAATTGAATTGATCAGGGCAGTATCTTTTACTTGTGAATATCCAATAATTGATCCGCTTAATAAACGATTATCTCTTGAAATAGGAGGATGTAAGACTTTAAATAAAGGATACTTCTTAAAATTGGATGTATCTACCGGTATTTTAAGGTTATAATTATGATTTTCCACTAACTTTTTATTAATATTGGCCAAGCAATTATATATTTCCTGATTTTCAAAAGTTTCTACGATTTCCAGTTTGCCTTTTCTGAGTATATAATCTTTACATAAAGTTGAATCAGTAATCAAAGGTAATTTTAGTTGAATACTTTTTTTATCCGGACTCAAAGCTAAGCTTGGATTATAATAACAAAAATAATTTATCCTGTTTTTTAATATTTCAACGGATGCATTTACATCAGCCTCTTTTGCATTACTGTTCCATTCAATATCAATAATCAAACCCCCGTTTTTTTCAACTGTTTTTGGTTGACATGAAGAAAGTAATACAATTCCTAAGATTGTAAAATATTTATTCATAGTGTGTTTTTTAGTGGTGTACTGGCAAATGTTATTATCTGAAAGAAATACAAAATAGTTTCTTTATTTCTTATCTCCAAATAATTAGAAGAAAGAAAATGGAAACAAACAGGAACATAGAAAGAAATAAGAAATAGACGGCATGGAAATATCGATAATATAGAATCAAAAATAAAACAAGTTTGTTTAACAAAGCCTAATTTAAATCTGTTATGTAAAAATCCTGTTTAAACTTTGATAGCATGACAACCGGTGAGACAAAAAAAAATGTACAAACCTCAATTGCAACTTGGTTTTCAGTTGGGAATGGTGTGAAAGCAGTTGATTTTTATAAATCTGCATTTGGAGCAGTAGAGACTTATCGCATGGAAACGCCCGATGGCCTTGTTGTGAAACTTTCCATTGATGGTGATGAATTTTGGCTAAGTGGCGGATATGCTGACAAAGATGATCTGAGTATTCAGCCTCTGGGAGGAGGGTCGGTTCGAATGATCTTAACAGTTGCAAATCCGGATGCCTTTTTTGATAAAGCAATAAAAGCAGGCGCTTCACAAATCTTTCCAATTGGTGAAGAATATGGTTGGAGGCTGGGAAGGTTGGTTGATCCTTTTGGGCTCCATTGGGAAATTGGTCACCCTCTCTAGTTTTGGTCTGAACACAACCTGTCTATTCGAATGGCTCTTTTGGAAGTTGTTGTAAATTTTTAACGTATCTCTTTTCATCAAAGGGCATTTTATGTTTGAGTACGTTAAAAATCTCAATGGTTACACACTGTCCAATGAGTTGCTTTGTCTCAAAATCACTATATCCGGAATCGATCAGTCTTTTATAGGTTAGTTTGGTCTCAGGCGGATCATTATTCTTGATCTGATTCGTTATAATTTCGAAAATCTGTTTTCTTAATATGTCATTCGTTTCCATCATTTTATATTTTGTTATAGTGAGACTAATAGTTAATAAATAACATAAAAAGAAAAACTATGTTTTCTATGTTCCTATCTGGTTCAAAAATAAAGAATTTCAACCAATCTATTTCTCTTATGTGATAACCATCAGTTATGTTGATTAATGTAGTTATCCATTTTGAACTTTGGATTTAAATCTATAGTATTGTAGGAATAATAAACCAAACAACTAACTAAAAAAAACATTATGAAAAAATCATTACGCTTACCTCTCATAAGGCGGGGTATTACTTTTTTAGCGATCGGGCTTCTCATGTCCGTTTCAGTTTTAGCTCAAACCTTACCAACAGCGGCAACCGTAGCCGGTCAGATGACCATTGGATGGAACATCGGAAATTCACTGGAATGTCCTGGCAGTGAGACAGCATGGGGAAACCCTGTGGTCTCCCAAACGCTTATCAATGCAGTAAAAGCCGCCGGATTCAATTCCATTCGTATACCTTGTGCATGGGACAGCCACGCCGACCAAACTACTCTTACAATAGATCCTACATGGCTGGCACGTGTTAAACAGGTTGTGGATTATTGCATAACCAACAATATGTACGTCATTCTTAATATCCACTACGACGGAGGTTGGCTAGAATCATATCCGTTGTATGCGAACCAGGTAGCTGTGAATGCAAAGCAGAAATCTTACTGGACTCAAATTGCCACCTATTTTAAAACTTACAACGAACATCTCCTTTTTGCCGGCACCAATGAAGTACATGCCGACTACAGCACACCAACTACTGAAAATATTACAGTGCAGCAATCGTATAATCAAACTTTTGTTGATGCAGTTCGTGCTACAGGTGGCAATAACGCATCCAGGACCCTTGTGGTGCAAACCTATAATACCAATATTTCCTACGGTCTGACCTATTTTTCATTACCAACCGATGCAGCAAGCAGCCGGTTAATTGTTGAAGTACATAACTATGATCCTTACGACTATACATTAAATACTACCGGTAGTTGTTTATATTGGGGAGCAGCGTTTCCAGTTCAGAGTGCATGTACCTGGGCGCAGGAAGCCTATTTTGATGATATGTTTGCCCAGGTAAAGACAAAATGGGTGAACAACGGAGTGCCTGTGATTATTGGTGAATATGGTGTAATAAAGCGCACATCACTTACAGGGCAGCAACTGATCGACCATATTGCCGCCAGACAATATTATCTTAAATATGTCACTAAATCAGCACTTACGAATGGTATAAAATCCTTTTACTGGGATAATGGCTTTAATGGTAACAATGGATTGGCATTGTTCGACAGAAATTCCGGAGCAGTAGTTGACCAGGGAGCCATAGATGCACTTATGCTGGGTGCGGGAGTTGGAAATCCGAATGTTAATTACACACTTGCAACCACTGTCAACGGTTCAGGTACGGTTACCCATACTCCAACAGGTACATCCTTTCCCGGTGGAACAGCGGTAACCATAACTGCAACTGCCGCGTCAGGTTATGATTTTTTAGGATGGAGCGGCGATCTGACCGGAACTGCAAATCCGGCCACAATTAACATGAGTGCTAATATAACCGTGACTGCAAACTTTGCTCTCCACACAACTGGAGGCACAGGAACCATACTTCGCGAATATTGGAATAATATCACTGGTGGCACGATTACCAGTTTAACTTCTCTTGCAAGTTATCCAAACAGTCCAACCGGGAGTGAGCAGCTCACTTCACTGGAAGGTCCAACCAACGTAGGTGATAATTATGGCGCCCGTTACAGGGGGTATATATTCCCTCCTATTTCAGGTGCTTATACTTTCTGGATCGCCGGCGACGATTATGCCAGTCTTTATCTCAGTACAAGCAGTGACCCGGCTCTCGCCACAAGAATAGCTTATGAGGAGGGATACACGAATTCACGCGAGTGGACCAAATATACTACGCAAAAATCTGTAACCATCAACCTTACTGTCGGTCAGAAATATTATATCGAGGTGCTGCATAAAGAAAGCACAGGTGGAGATAATGTTGCCGTTGCATGGCAGGGACCTGGTATTGCGCAGGCAGTTATTACCGGTAATTATCTGTCACCATTTGTTCCTACTACTACAACCAATTATACACTCACGGCAGTGACCACAGGTACGGGTAGCGTTAGTCTTAGTCCTACAGGTGGAACATATGCCCAGGGAACGGTAGTTACTGTCACTGCTACTGCAGGTTCTGGATATCAGTTCAGCGGCTGGAGCGGTGATCTGACAGGATCCACGAACCCCGCTACCATTACCATGAATGCTAATAAATCTGTTACTGCAACCTTCACGCAAATAGTAGGTACGCAATACACATTAGCTGTAAGTATTGCAGGACAAGGAACAGTAGCTCCCAATGGTGGAACTTTTGCTTCCGGAACTTCAGTGACGCTTACCGCAACTCCTGCAGCCGGATATCAATTCAGTAGTTGGAGCGGTGCTGTAACCGGAACTACAAATCCGGCTACCGTTGTTATGAATGCTAATAAAACGGTTACTGCGACTTTTGCGCAAATTATAATCACACAATATACCCTAACTGTGAATGTAACAGGACAGGGGACAGTGGCTCCCACAGGAGGAAGCTTTGCCTCTGGGACTACAGTAAACCTTACTGCAACACCGGCGACGGGATATCATTTTACCAGCTGGAGTGGTGGTGTAACAGGAACTACAAGTCCGGTAGCCTTGCTTATGAATGCCAACAAAACGGTAACCGCTTTATTCGATGTTAACACATCAACTTGTGCGAACCCTGTTACAATTAGCATTCCGTTTGTTCAAAACGGTGTAGGGATTTTCTGCTGGGTAACAAGCACTCCTATTTCTTATATTAATTCATGGAATATGACCAGTCTTACGATCAACGGAGTTGATTATACCAATAAATGGTCCAATAGTCTTCCTCCAGCTCAAAACGGTCAATGGTTTATCTCGTACAGTGCATCAGTGAGCTGGGCTCATTTTGAGGCTCCGCAGGCAAAAAGTGCACCAGTAGCCGACGAAGGAAATAATGAAATACATTTATTCCCGAATCCTTTTATATCGGAGATCAATATGACGATTGCCAACCCAGAACAGGTAGAACATATCGTTGTACTTGATCAGTTAGGCAGACAGGTTGAGACGATTGATCATGCCGCTGTTAAAAGCATTCAAGTTATTGGTTCTTCCCTGAAAGCTGGTATGTATATCATAAAAGTTTACGGTATTAACAAGTTACAATCCTTTAAGGTGATTAAAAACCAGTAGGAAAATATCGTTTAAAATGATGCAAAGAGGCGCGATTTTTCGCGCCTCTTTTTTTAGCCTAACCTAAGAGGCCGGTGGGGAAATGTTATGATGACAACGGCACCTGACAGATTTTTTCTAAACCATTTCAATATAAATATCGAAAAATGGGGCTAAACTCTGAAAAGTTGTAAATCGTGAGCGTTTCCTTTTTGGTTATTCGCCATTGAAAAGGTAGCTGATGCTACGAAATAAAAGGACGAAGTGAAAGTGGCTGTTGCGTAACTCTGTCTGGTACAAAAAAAGGCTGTCTCAGTTTTTGAGACAGCCCCATATGTTCTGTTATAAGCGAGGATATGTCATTCTTTTATAATTGAATTTTTCAATACCTTACCATTGCTGTAAACTACAATGTTGTACATGCCATGGCTAAGACCGGCCATATCCAGAATATAAGTTTCTCCTTCCACTGAAACGGATTTAATCAACCTTCCGGCATTATCAAACACCTTTAAAGCAGATTTGGATCCCTTTGCATTCGGAATAACAATATTTACATGATCAATTACCGGATTAGGGAAGACAAATAAGTTTTCTTCTGTATTTTCTGTTCCAATCGATTCTTCGGCATTCTTTGTTGCAGGTGCTTCAAAATGTGACCAGGAAAAGGATCCTTTGTAGTGAATATACCATGAGCCATTGATGGCTGCAGGCATGCTGTTGGACCATTTGTTGGTAAAATCTACTCCATTGATTTCAACCAACGCCATATTCCAAGAGTTCACATAAGCTATAGCCTGTGTGGTTGACCAGCAGTATTCGCCGGCACCATCAAACTTGAACGGTATGGTTATCGCTGTGGGATTCGAACATGGTGTTGTAACGACTGGTGTAACTGTAATTAACGATGTTGTCGTTTTGGCTTGATCAACTGTGGTTACTGTAATTGTTGCAGTTCCTACTGCCACACCCGTTACTATCCCTGCCGCACTTACTGTGGCTACACTCGTGTTACTGGAACTCCAGGTTACATTTTTGTTAGAAGCGTTACTTGGCGATACTGTTGGAGTTAGCGTGGTTGTGCTACCTACAGCTATTGATGCACTGGTCGGTGCTACCGTAACTCCAGTAACAAGAACTGTTGACGGTGTAACTGTAATTGTTGATGTAGCTGTTTTGGCTTGATCAACTGTGGTAACTGTAATTGTTGCAGAACCTACTGCTACTCCCGTTACTACTCCTGCTGCACTTACCGTGGCTACACTCGTGTTGTTGGAACTCCAGGTTACATTTTTGTTAGAAGCGTTACTTGGCGATACCGTTGGAGTTAGCG
>CAYZNC010000048.1:11994-16533 GCA_964478555.1 uncultured Bacteroidales bacterium
CTCCAGGTTACATTTTTGTTAGAAGCGTTACTTGGCGATACCGTTGGAGTTAGCGTGGTTGTGCCACCAACAGCTATCGATGCACTGATCGGTAATACCGTTACTCCGGTTACAGGAACTGTTGTAACTGTGATTGAAGATATAGCTGTTTTGGCTTGATCAACTGTGGTTACGGTAATTGTTGCAGTTCCTGCTGCTACGCCCGTTACTACTCCTGCTGTACTTACGGTTGCAACGTTGCTGTTGCTGGTGCTCCAGGTTACATTCTTATTGGTAGCGGTACTTGGCAATACCGTTGGAACCAATGTGGTTGTTCCGCCTATTGCTATCGATGCACTGGTCGGTAATACCGTTACTCCGGTTACAGGAACCGTTGCTCCTGTTTTGAATATAAAATGGTAAATCGATAATGCGGGCAGTGAATAAGTAAAGGTATTACCCGAAATAGTTATATCACTTTGTTTGGTGATCGTTGTTGTACCATCATTAACAGCATAGACTGATGCAGTTGTATAGTTTGTAGTACCTCCGCTTATATTAAACGATCCGCTAATTGCAGTAGTCATGCTTTTATTTATCGCAATTATATGCAGATCACCATTCGAACTTGTGGAGGCATATACAGAGCTATTTACTTTATCGCTCATGGTTGCACCAACATTTGTATCTCCATAAGTGGATTTATTACCATCGTAATTTCTGTATATTTTATAAGCTAACGAACCATAGGTACCAGGATTATCCCAGTGGGTTGCAGCATAAATGCCATACTTGCCAAATATGCCCAATACATCTGTTAAAGCTATCGCTCCGGTGATGTCTTCAAAACCTCCGTATTGAAACTCGGTAAAGGCTAATTTTGTGCCTGCATTATAAGTGCTAATGGAGCTTTGAATTTTTGGAATGATTGGCAAAAAGGTACTAAACGATTTGCCGATCCAGCTGTTCTCGACATAACCTGCGTCCCATAGAGTTCTCGGGGCTTGGAGACGTGCCAACTTGTCGTTTGTGGAATTAGCTGTCGTGCTGATAATCCTTTGATCACCTACAGCTTCAGGGTACCAGTGTAAATCCAATACATCAACGAGTCTCGTTCCGGCTGTAGTTGAAGCACCTTTCATTTTATCGAGGAAATAGTCGATGTACCAGGAGTAGGTTCCCTTTACCGTATTCCAGTCATTGGCGTTTGCCAGATTTAAAAAGCCACCCATACCGAACGATACCAACCCAAAAATTTCGGCGTTTGCATCTACGGCTTTTACGGCTTTTGCTGTAGCTGTTGTTTTGTCTATTAATTCCTGGCAACCTGTGAGACTTGGATGAATAAGTGGATGAGTATTGTACCATAGATCCGGTTCATTGTCGAGGCAATATTTTACTCCGCCAGCACCATATTTACTTTTAAGAAAGTTTACAAATTCATCGATGTATACTTTCCCGTCCGTTAAGTCTGGTGTCAGGGAAAAAGCCGACCCTTTCGCGGGGAGTAACTGACACCAACGTGAATTTGGTGCTGCAGTAGTGACATTTCCGGT
Source organism: uncultured Bacteroidales bacterium (assembly GCA_964478555.1). Taxonomy (GTDB): domain Bacteria; phylum Bacteroidota; class Bacteroidia; order Bacteroidales; family JAAUTT01; genus JAAUTT01. The sequence continues at coordinate 13,530 of CAYZNC010000048.1, forward strand.
TTTATCAGCAGATACATAACCTGCCATCTGAAGTGTGATCAGGGCTTGACCGTTATTGCTTTTCGCCTGGTCAATAAAAGTTGTAGCTGCAATTCCCGGAGTTGCTGCCTGTGGTGAGGTTGAGCTTATCCCCAGGATATCGCACCAGAAGTTATCACTGGAATTATTCCAGTCGGTACCGGCATTTGAAGCGTTATTTTCCCAGTTGTAAGCTGTAGCACGATTTCCACCCATCCGGACTAAGCTATAGTTCTGCCCGGTGGTATAATTGGAGGTTGCGGTCCAGTTAAAACCGTAAATCATCGGACTAATGGGCGATTGCGCTGATTGAGGAGTAATGTTATAAGTAACATTGATTTGAGCGAGTGCCAGCGGACTGACCAATGCCGACAAGCATCCCATGATTAGAGATTTGATTTTCATGACTTAATTAATTTAGTTAGTTGTTTATTTAATATATATAAAAAAATGTTCTCGAAGCATTACCGCTAACACAAATTATAAAGTAACCTATTGTAATAAGCTTGTCAGACCTAGGGATTAAAGCACACCTGTTTTTTCTTCTGAAGGCTGCAATAACCCAATAAGTTATGTGTCTTTAGTTACGCTAACGGTCTACATTTTAAAAATTCGAAAGTAGCTTTTTAAATTCTTATTTCCAAGTAGCTTTTTTTACATAAATAAGTCGATTTTTTTGGGCAGGTATTATTGGGATGAAGTATGCCCTTGCTTCCTTGATGAGAAGTCAAAAAATAAATCGGCTTACTATAGCTTTAAAGGCTTATTTTTTATCTTGAAAATGTTTGTTAATCATTTTGAAATGGTCCTCAAAAGTTATTTTTCTTCTTTATACAAGCCTTTGTTTTTGAGAATTTGTCGCGATATCGAATATACAAAACTAACATTCCAATCTGTTAAATAAGTAAATACTTTATAAAGGTCTGGTTTTTCTTTGGATGATAAAGTATAATAATAAGAATAAGCCCTTGTGTTTAAATCTCCCCATTTTATGAAATCACTTGTGTTTTTTAACTTCAGGCAAACCCCTTCCTTTTTAAAAATCACCCCACCCATTTCTACATCTGTGCCGTTTTCAATTTGGTTAATGTAATTTGAAATCTTCTCATCGAAGTAGTAGTCATATAAAAGATTTAATATTTTACCGTATTTTTTATGAAGCATAGATTTATTAATCCCATATACCGACCTTAGTCGTATTTTAATCATTTTATCATCGTCATTCTTTAGGTCAATGCAATAAAGCCTCCCGATATAAAATTCTACCCCACGGATCCACCTTACACCAAAACGGCACCCCTTAATATCTTCATTGTTAAATTGAGTAATTACAGAATTATTGCAAGATAGAGAAAGACTTTCGTTCGATAAAATAATCGTTTTTTCTTTGCTGAAAAAATTTGTTTTAAATTTTATTTCAATTTGTTCTCCAGCCATTTAATAGATTTTTGTTTAGGGACTGTTAATGCTTTGGTAACATGCTAATATCACGATCTGAAATAATTAAAAAACACATTATGTATTATTTATTAAGTTAAGCTTCACAATTTTAATTATCGAAAATAGCTTCTTTATTTCTTATTTCAAAATATTAAGATCAGCAGTTCTGATCGCTTAATGGATGGTAATATGCTTAGGCTGGCAGTTGGATTTATTCATTTTCATCCTGTTTTTCCGCAATCGACAAAAACACGACATCATAAAAATAATCCAAAATCCAAACAAAATAGAGACTTTAAGCTTTTTTAACTTTAAATAATTGTAAAAAATTAAGGTTAACGGTACTTTTCAGGAAAATTGTTGAACATTAATTTGGTATAACTAAATAAATCGAAAGTTTGACACATAACTGTAAATATAGTCTAATAAAGTACCTAATTGTTTTTCTTTTATTAGGCTCGTCTTTTTTTGTTACGGGCCAACAGGAAAAGCCCGTTAATGTGGGGCTATCCATCAGTATTCATTCCAAAGTGCTTAATGAGGACCGGACAATTTTGATATATCTTCCGGAAGGTTATCAAGAATCCTCGGTCACCTATCCTGTGGTTTATCTGATGGATGCGGAAACGCATTGGCTTCATATGGGAAGTACTATTGGATTTCTTTCCTTATTGGGTGAAATGCCCAAAGTCATCATAATTGGAATTACCAATTCGGATAGGGCAAGAGACATGACTCCACATCCTGCGGTTCCGGATAAGGACTTCCCAAATGGTGGAGGTTCGGAGCTATTTCTGACTTTTATTAATAAAGAATTAAAACCTTATATAAAAGCGCATTACAGAACCGATCCCTTTGCCATTTTGGCAGGAACCTCGCTGTCGGGTCTTTTTGTTATCAACACCTTTATTACGCAGCCTGATGCTTTTAATGCCTATATGGCAGCGAGCCCCGCTCTTTGGTGGGATTCTAAAGCTGTTATGTACAAGGCCGAGAAAATTTTAAAAACGTCATTCCGCAATAACCGGTTTTTATTTGTAAGCTTGTGTGATGGCGATTCAAAAGCCCTGCAGGAGAGTACGCGATATTTCATGAAAGATTTAGAGGACAGGCCTTTAGATTCTTTGCACTGGCAATATCTATACATTCCAAAAGAGAATCATAATTCCTCACCCTTAAAGAGTTTTTATGCGGGTTTTCAATGGCTTTATGAAGGATGGCAGCCTAAATCACTCAATACCCTGGAAGGATTGCAGCAACATTATCAATTTCTTTCCAAACGGTATGAATATTCTATTTCGATTCCGGAAACTGAGGTTAACAATCTAGGCTACAGCTTATTATTTTCTGATAAAAAGCAACAGTCCATAGAAGTATTTAAGATGAATACCGAAAAATATCCGAATTCACCTAATGCCTGGGATAGCTTGGGAGATGCATATAAGTTTAATAATCAATTTGATTTAGCTAAAAATTGTTATGAAAAAGGTTGTGCTTTAGGAAAACAGACCAATGATATAAATACGCCTTCTATGTGTTCTAATCT
>CAYZNC010000048.1:16633-25424 GCA_964478555.1 uncultured Bacteroidales bacterium
AGGCAACGAACTGACAAACCGAACCGCTTATTGTAGTTGCCATTTTCCACACTATCGCTATCGAAATACATACTCCGGTAAAAAGCGTAAGCTGTGCTGAATTCAGACGAAGTCCACCAGTAACCATTCTTGCCGATATTAGGGTTGTTTCCATAGATCGACTCACTGTAGTATCGATAGCCGCCTGCAACAGCTGTAAAGCCTGAGGCATTGCGCTTGGCAGAGAAATCAGTATTGCCAACTGCACCTGCAATGGTTGATAAACTCCAACCTGTAGCAGATGCCAAAGCTTTCGCATACATATTGCCGGCAGTTGAGCCATCGTAATTATAGCCGTTCGCTATGAGGTAATTTTCTAAAGTTGTCCATTCTGCATCGGTAGGTACATGCCAGCCTGTAGGGCATAACTTGCCTGTATTTACCGTATACCAGTTGTATAATCGTCCATACGTGTTTATCGTATCGGCATTGGTTGTGTTGTTATAAGTACAGAAGCCAGGGGTTCTTAACGCAGCCCAATCCGTCATACTGGTTACATGGGGTATAACTGTGCTGTCGCTGAATTTGGTGGTTTTAAGGTTCTCTACCATCCATGTTTGGGTGCCAATGGTTATTGTATGATAAACATTACCATCCAAGTCTTTCACTGTGTTGCTATTGTTATTATTAGTAGTATTGTCCTTCTTACAGCTATTTGTAGCCAATAAAAAAGTACCTATAATCATTAATAGATAAATCCAAATTGTGTTTTTCTTTTTCATATCGATTTATTTCTAAAGTTATTATCCGTTATTTTATATAATCAGCGATTCATAAATTTTCTGTTATCCTTGTACGCTTAATTGATTTCCATTGTTACGCAAAGCATAATTATTTCACGTTAGTAATTTGGCAAATGAGCAAGGGTGAGGGAGGCGTTACGGCAAAAGAAAGGTTTCCTAATTCAATAGCTAACGTTAGTTGATTTTTTTCATCTTACTGCTAGATAATTACAAAAAAAATTTCTTGCTTTGTTAAGTCAAACTAACCATACAAAACGATGTCATTTAAACAGAGTACCCACTATCTGCTTATTTTCTGTGTGTTAATTTTTTATGCAGGCCCCTCATTTGCACAGAAAGAACTTTCTAAACAGGACACAATAATTTCAGAACAAAAGGAAGCAGCTTCTACTATATCACAACGATTGATGAATACAGGTATGGTGGCCCAATCCTGCAATGAAGGTATGGGTATGTCCCTTCGGATACGGGGAGCTGCTATTTTAAATATATCTTCTAATCCGTTGATTGTTGTCAATGGAGTTCCGTACCAAACCTCCGTAATAAAGGGATTTGATTTTACTACTGCCAGCGAAAGAGATTATGCTGCTCTGATTGGCATACCCCAGGAAGATATTAAAGAAATTGCCATTCTGCAGGATGCTACCTCTGCGGCCCAATTCGGATCACGTGCAGCGAATGGTGTTATTTTGATTACAACCAAACGTGGTTCAACAGGGAAACCCACCTTGAATTACAGGTTTGAAGAATCTATCCGGTCTCAACCCAGAGGCTATGATATGCTAAGTGGGCCACAGTATACTACATTAATGGAAGAAGCATATGCTAATTCCTATGGAGTATCTATGCCTTTTGACTCATACCCTGAGTTCGCGAATGATCCTTCCAAGCCAAGCAATTATTATAACTATGGTCAGAATACGGATTGGATAAAAGAAATTACACGAACCTCCTTAACACGCGATCATTATTTATCTTTATCCGGTGGTTTTAAAAAGTTAGACTATAACGTATCTGCAGGATATCTTACCCAAAAAGGGATTACGCTTGGCTCAGGGCAACAGCGTTTTACCACAAGGCTTGCGTTGGATTATTATATTTCGGACCGTTTGAAAATATCCGGAGAAATGAGTTATGTTCATTCTTCGGTGGATGTAAATTATCAACCGGAAGGTAGTATTCCTTTTCAGGAGCTGGCATTAAAAAAAATGCCCAATATGAGTATTTATGAAATAGATGCTAATGGAAATACTACAAGTAACTACTTCAATCCTATTGATAATTCGCAAGGTTCGGGATACACGTGGTATAATCCCGTTGCCATGGCTAATCTCTCTCACGATAACAATAAGAATAACCGTATTACTCCAACATTTGCTTTATCCTATAAGGCACTAAAGGAATTGAACTATAACTTTTATATTGCGTACGACGGTTCTTTTGACAAAAGGAACGCTTTTGACCCCAAGGAATTGATCTCGAATTCGAACTCAGACTTTGTTACTTTATCTGACAACCATACAGACATTGTTCAGACACAAAATCAGTTTGTCTTTACACCACGCTTGAGTACTAATCATGCTCTTATGGCTGTTGCTTCATTTAACACTTTTGCCACTACAAACCATGCAAATGGCAGTAGCAATGATTATACATCGAATGATGGCTTTTCTTATCAATCAAACTTCAAGAACTACTTTTCTTTCTTTAGGATTAATTATCAGTTATATAGCAAATATCTCCTTGATATAACGGGCAGAGAAGAATGGAATTCTGTTTTAGGCTCATCTTTTAAAGATCACTTTTACCCTTCCGCAACTTTACAATGGTTAGCCTCAAAAGAGAATCTTATGAAATCTTTTACCTTCATTGACGATCTGATTTTTAGAGCTTCGTATGGCGAAAACAGCAATGCAAACTGGGCAGATCCTGCAGCTTTTATGCTGGAGAAACTTAAAAAAGAGGATTTGGGAGTTAATATTGTTCTGTTCAAAAGCAGCATTAATGTCGACTTTAATCTTTACAAGCGGTTAATCAAAGATCAGGTACAGCCAGTTATCCAATCTATACCTCCATCAACCTTAGAAACACTCGATAATGTAAATAGAGGATGGGAGTTTAGCGTAATCGCCAAAATAGTAAAGAGCAGGAATTTTTCAGTCGACTTTTCTTTCGATTTATACAGAAACCGAAATGTCATTACCAGAATACCACCCTCAGCCCTGACCGGTGTTGGCAATCCATATATCAATGGATCCTACACAAAACGTCTGGACCTAAATACACCTACCGGATCATTTTATGGTTATCGTTATCAGGGAGTTTATACCGACGACGAAGATGCTATTGCAAAAGATAGAAGCGGCAATCTTGTTTACGATGGCAACGGAACTCCTGTGTATATGAAAAACAATGTAAATTATATTTTTAAGGGAGGTGATGCCAGGTATGCAGATATAAATTATGATGGAATTATAAATTCCGCTGACATCGTTTATTTGGGTGATGCAAATCCTTCTTTTACAGGCAGTGCGGGACCATCCTTGCGTTATAAAGGGTGGTGGCTGGGTATATATTTTAATTTCCGGACCAACAACAAAATTATGAATTTGGCAAGAATGGATCTGGAGAAAATGTACAACTTTGACAACCAGAGTACCACTGTATTACAGAGATGGAGAAAGCCTGGAGACGTAACCGATATACCTGCAGCAAATCTTAATTCCCGTTATAACTACCTTGGTTCAGATCGATTTATGGAGGATGGTTCCTTTCTACGTCTTAAAGTGCTTACTTTAAAATATCAATTCTCAACCGGTTTCATAAAAAAATTACACCTAAACGACCTGGCATTCTATGTAAGCTGCAGAAACATCATGACCTTTACGCATTATTCCGGAGCTGATCCTGAGATTGCAGGTTATGGCGGCTGGCAAGACTTTGGCTATGACGGTAATTTTACACCTCAATACAAAGAATTCATATTTGGCATCAATATAGGAATATAGTCTTTCCCGGAGAAGAGGAGAGGAGCCGTGTTATTTTTGATTGCTGTGAAGTGTATAATAAAAATGTACCACTTGTTCTTCATTGGTAATCGGTGTTGACCGGTAAAATTCAATGGCACGTTTTAGTGTTTGAATCATTTTTCTGGCAAGCGAACAATCCCAATAAAATTATAAATTTCAAATTTTTGATTAGCGTTTTCATGCCTTAACATTTTTTTCAAGATAAATTACCTTTAATTTTGGTTGCGTCTTTTTTAAAATTTTGTCATTTTTATTTAACGAATAATGAATGGTAAATTTTAAGCAGTGGGGATGTACCAATTCATTTAGGTGATATTAATAACTTTATTAGCTGCATTAACTATTTTATTCTTAGATACATTGTATTTTCGTGCGTTTACGTAGTTTTCAGGTCGTTTGGTGTTGCAGAAGCACATTTTGCAGGCTCGTGGAAAATCCCTTTTTAAATGTAGTAAACGCATATCTATTAAACGATTTGATTTCCATATTTGACGAAGGTTTTGAGTTTTCATATTACCAATTATCTCATTGTGTCCGTACAAAAATTGGTGTTGACACAATAGTACACTTCCGTCATAACGGATGTGTGCATCGAAAAAGAGTTCGTTGCAACGGTCATGGCTCAGATAGGAGTGGTTAAAGGATTGTTCATATGTGCTCAGTGTATTAAATGAGATCTCGTCTACAAAATTTTGCCAATGTTCTTTAAATTCTCTTAATTGTTCGGAGGTGTTTTCAGGAAAAATTACATTACGTAAACAAACCAGAGGATATTTTTTGTTGGTTTTATTTCTTACAGTATAAAAATTAAGGATATTATTTGTTAATTTATCGTAATTACCTCCTTTTCTGATTTTTAGATACGAAGCTTTATCTGGTCCATCCAGCGATATACCTAAAATGTCGATGTCCCATTCCAGAATTTCTTCAAATGAATAAAGATCAAAAATACTCCCATTTGTAGTAAGTTCAATTTTTATTGATTTACCGGAAACGTATTGCATCATTTTTCTGAATAGGGGATGGAGAGCTGATTCACCCTGTCCCACTATTCGTAAAAAAGCTACAGGATAAGTTGCTATTTCGTCGATGATTTTTGTGAATAGAGAAAAGTCCATATTTCCTACCTTTCTATCCATGGAAAGTCTATGACAATGGACACATCTGAAATTGCAGTTATTGGTAAGCTCAATTTCTATAACATGTGGATGATTTACTTCAGACATAGCCCAATGAGCTTTCCAATAAAAGGCAATATATACTTTTCTTTTAAGGAGATAAAAGACATTTTTTAGTAATTTCTTTTTAACTAATTTCATGATTGCCTAATTAACTCAACATAAAACAATATTCGAAACTAAATTTGATAAACTATTCAAAGTCATAGGACTCTTTACAAATGATGAGGTAATACTGCGTGGTGTCCAATATTTATATCAATCTTTATTTTCCGCTGTAATTAAGTAATGCTGTTCTGAAATACTTAATATTTTCTGAAATTGTAATTTATCACTATTACAGTATAAAGAGATATTATACCAATAAGTTCAAATTTATTTTAGGTTTTACAACAAAAACGGCTCTTTATTTGTATTCTGATGTCCAACTTACGGTTTTTCTGAAGGCCAAGCATTTATTATTTTTTTTAATAAGTTATTGAATTAAACTGATATGCGAATAACAGCTCAATTATTTTATCATATAGTGCATCACCACAAATTCAGACGTCAATACTTTAACCTGAATGCTTGTCAATGTTGCAATAACTGAAATAACCGGCATCTGCTCAAAATTCATAGATTCCCAGGTATTAGGTTGACCTTCAATAGGTATGGGGTCCGAAGTATTTAATTGTTTACATATGATTAATCTGAGGCTATCATCGAGATTTAAACCTATTAAATTCATGCGAAAATTATCTAACGATTTCTTTATCAGTCGCCCCTTACCATTCGCTATTAAAATTTCATATCGAATGGTTATCATTTAATTTATCTGCAATTTCGATGATGTGCGTTGAAATGGCAAATACGCCTTTATTTAATTTCGAAAATGCCGTAATTGTAGATAATGAAGCATCGTACGCATCCTTTACATTTGTTCCCCGAAACAACTCGTCGGGTATTATTTTTTAACTGCATTTACTGCAAACCTGAAAATTGTGAATACTCCGGTGGAATCAGTGGATTTTGATTGAGATTCTTCATATTTTACCCTGTTAACATAAATAGGGTTAGAATCCTTATCTTCTCCTATGAGCATATAGGGCATTTGTCCTAAAGTATTCTTTATGAATGATTTTGATGGTTGTTTCGTCTCCGTAATTTTTTGATCGTATTCCCTGTAAATATCAATAACATTCGCTAATCTTACATTAAGACAATGTTCTTTTGGCGTCGATAAAAACGATGGCATTGTTGTATTTAAAGGAGTCTCAATGATTACAAACTTATCAGAACTAACTCTTAATTTCATTTTATACGAATATATCCCCAGGTAATAATCGGCCCAATAATCCAGAAAGCTATCGAGTTTGTATGCCGTAAATTTTTTTCGGACATCTTTGGCTGCCAGTTCCAATTCATATAGACTGGGCAATCTAAACGCGGGATAAAACAAACGATCCTTCCAGCTAACTATTCTTGCTTGTTTTGTGACAGGATCAATAAAATCTTTTGTTACAACGCCGGCATATTCCCGTGCAAGATAAGATTCCGTGGTGAAGCATACATTACCCTTTTGATGTGGATCAAATATATACACTTTCTTATCGATTAATAAGGCCTCATTATACCTATCGGATAACCATTTGCAAAAATTCATAGCTTGCGCCCACGTTATACCAATTACAGGATAATCAATATATTTGGAATTAAAAATATATTCAGGTACATATTGGTTACTTTTATTTATTAAAAGTTTGATCTGATCGGTCTTAAACCGTGTGCTTATTAAACTATCAACCGTTTTTTGTGAGAGACCTGGAAAAGCATTTAGGAAAACCTCAGGATACATCGAATAAACATCGACCAGCCAACAAAGATAGGTTATATATGCTTTATTGGTAATGGGGTTTTTCGAGATATAGAATGGGTTTATGGTATCGTTATTTTTTATTAATAAGTAATTTGATATAAAAGAAAATTTACGATAATTGCTTTCCTGAGCCTGTCCTGATGGAATACAAATGAATGCCAAAAGCGTTATTAAAAATATTTTCATAGAAATTAATTATTTATGTTTTAGGTAAAGATAAATTTTTGTCTTTTTTAATTCAATAGGTAGAGATGTGCCTATTAATTATATATATACCCTACATAAGTGATTTTATATCTGTTATCTACTTTTATTAAATCAATAGCTGAAAAGCCAAGTCCCCAAATTGCCAGCATTTTTCCTTTTTGATTTTTGTATTCAAAATCAACATAACCAATTCCATATTTATTTTTTGAATAGTCTACTTTGCTAAAGTCAATTGGAAATTTATAGGCTTTAATCACCCAGGCACAGTATGCAGTCCTATTTTCAGGTTTTTGGTAATAAAATTCCATAATACTAATTCCTTTATTTTCAAGGGAATCTCTGAATTGAGCACAATAACTTTGTTTATTGGCGTAGAATAACTGAGGATTATGACAACTACAATTTGAAATACGCTTAATTTCCTCCTTTGTCATTTCCCGTATAGAAGCTCCTCCTTCGCCTACCATAGGATTACATAAATGACGGCCAATAAAGTAAGGAAAGGCAATATATTTTTGGATTTTTATAGCATCCGTTGTTGTTCCAAATTCCTTCAAAAATTTAATAATCTCTGGCTTTTCTTTTTCAAAATTTATGGATTGTAATTTCTCCTGGCTAAATAGCATCTGATTAATAAAGACTGACATTATTATTATTAAGAATCTATTCATTATAGTAGTATTTAGTTTCCCTTTCTGTTTTCGTTTTTTCCATGTTGAATCCAATGCAAAACGCCTGCTTTAAAATTATTAGATCCTAAAGCGCTCACCAGATCATCATGGTTTCTTAAATACTTATGTGAATTGAAATAAGGAGTACTATCTCTTCCTTCATTAATTCCAACATCCAACCAATGTGCAAATGCCCCCATGGTTGAGCCTTTAACAGCACTCCTTACGTCTGCATTAGCGTTAAGATAGAACGCAGGATCAAAAGGAATATTTGAAACAAAATCAAATGCTTCTTTTTCAAGCGGCATATCCGGGTATCCGTATTGTAAATATTCTTCTCCATACCGGGCTGCAAATGCAGCTTCGCCAAGGCTCTTCATTTGTTGAACATGCGTTAATTCATGAATTAATAGTAGAAGACCTTCATAATCATATTCCAAATCGTTTTTCTTTGAATAAATATTCCACCCGAAGGTCATACCGGTAGTTTTATTTGGAATTTCAATCCAATTTGCAGGCAGGTTGGCGTTTTTGACTATGCGTACACGGTTTAAATCCAAGGAAGGGAAAAAAATCTTAACCCTACTCATGGTATCAGGATAAATCCGTAGATAATTTTTACTGAAATTAACGAGTTTTGCAGAAGCTTTTGCAGCATTGTAAATCATAATACCACCCGCTTGGCCGCCAAACTTTATTAAAATATCTGAAACTGTCATAATACTTTTCTCCTAATGATTTCGCAATAGTTTTTCATACCTTTAAACCCTTATAACACCATTAAGTTCTGAAACATCGAACTTGCTAAATTAAAAAACAACGTGCTTTTATAAGATTCCCAATAAACTCGGGCTTTTCATGAATTGATGTATTTAAGTTTGTGACTGTTATACAACTTTTTATTTTTCAAAAAGCCCCGCAAAAATTAAACCCTCACAATTTAGTAAATTCGAAAATAGCTTCTTTATTTCTTATTTCCAAAAATATAAGGAAATTGTTAGCTTCCAAAAAACCCTAAGGGTTTTGAAAACCCTCAGGGTTTGGCTCACAAAATTTTCTTGGTTGT
>CAYZNC010000049.1:0-25329 GCA_964478555.1 uncultured Bacteroidales bacterium
GATTATGCTATAAGTGTTATTCTTAACAGTTCGTTGCAGGTTGCTTTATGCCTTTTTCCGATCCTCGTATTACTCTCTTTTGTGCTGGGTGGAGCCATTTTAACCTTTGTTCTGCCTCCCCTAATGATTGCCGCCCTTGCACTAACAGTTATCGTAAGCACATTTGTGGTGTTCGATGGCGAATCCATTTGGCTGGAGGGATTATCTCTTATCGGTTTGTATTGTTTAATTGCATCTGCTTTTTGGTGGGGTTGACAATGCATCTTTTTAAGAAAAGGAAATATTGGTTGCACATAACATGCCACGCTTTTGTTTCTATATAGTTACTCCTTATTTTCATGGTACTCGGAAGGTGATTGACCAAACTGTTTTTTAAATATGCGGCTAAAATATTTAGGATCGTTAAACCCAACAGCATAGGCAATTTCCGAGATATTCCCTGTATTTTTAATGATCATATTAGAGGCGTGTTTCAAGCGGACATTTCGTATAAATTCACCGGGAGCAAGGCCAGTTAACGATTTTAATTTACGATGCAGGGTAGATTTTGAGGCTCCCAAATCTACAGCAAACTGATCAAAATCGAAGTCAACATCCGACAATCTGGCTTCCACTTTTAAAACCGCCTGCTTTAAAAATTCCTCATCTATCGATCCGCATTCCATCGACGAAATATTAATCTCACGGTTGCTTTGGAAACTTTCGGTTTTTTCTCTCCTTTTCTTAATCAGATTTTTTACCCGGGCAACAAGCATTCGTAGCTCGAACGGTTTGGCAATATATCCATCAGCACCTGCATTATAGCAATCAATCCGGTCTTCGGTGGAATTTCTGGCTGTTAACATTAATACATTAACATGACTGGTGTTGAGTTCGTTTTTCAATATTTTGCATAACGTAAGTCCATCCATTTCAGGCATCACCACATCACTAATTACCAGGTCAACTTCATTTTCGCGAATGATCTCCAGTGCCTGCCTTCCATTTTCCGCCGATAATACTTTGTATGTTCTTGCAAAATGGTCTATAATCAGGTTTTGTAATTCAAGGTTATCTTCTACTACCAGTATAGTATAATCTTCGTGCTTTGTATCTTCTTCTTCTTCATAGTTAGCGCTGTCATCAGGAGAAGATATTACAGGTAAATCCTGCAAAATAGCCGGTTCCGTGCTGTCTTCACCGAAAAGCCCATCCTCTGTGTATGCCTCTTTCGAAACAGGAATTTCGAAAGTGAATACAGTCCCTTCGCCCAAATTACTTTTTACTTCAATATTTCCTTTATGGATCTGCAGTAATTCATTGGTTAATGATAATCCAATACCATGACTTTGGCTAGGATCCGATTTACTGCCCGTGTAAAAACGTTGAAAAATATGGGGTAAATCTTTTTCCATAATTCCACACCCATTATCTGAAACCTATAAACGCAGAATAGTATTATCATTACGATCTATAAAGCTCATTTTTACGCTTATTTCGCCACCTTTTGGGGTGTATTTAAAAGCGTTAGAAAGGAGGTTATAAAGCACCTTGTCCACCTTATCCGCATCAAACCAGGCCATGTAGTGTTCATATTCCGTATGGATGGAGAAATTTATCTTTTTCTCGATGATGAGGGGTTGAAAATTAGCGTGGCAAATATTTCGAACAAACTCAATGATGTCAAGCTCACTGATCTTAAGTTTTATATTCCCGCTTTCCGTTTTTCGAAATACAAGTATCTGTTGGATTAAGCGTTTTAAACGGTTTGCATTCGTTTTTATCATCTCATACTTGACGGAATCGTCATTTTTATTCTTTTTCAGGCCATCAATAAGGAGCATAATGATTGTTAGCGGGGTAAGTAATTCATGAGAGATATTGGTGAAATAACGAAGTTTAATTTGAGCCAGTTCTTCGGATTTTTCTTTTTCAATTTGCGAAATCTTTAGTTTATTCCTCAGCCTGATCCTGTTTATAAGCATTTTAGCAACAAAATAAGTTGCTGACAGGATAAGTAACAGATAACTCATGTATGCCCACCAGGTTCTATATGGTGGTGGCAGAATTACAATTTCCAGCGATGTAATTTGGTCGCTCCACAACCCATTTTGGTCGCTGGCTTTTACCATAAAGTTGTAATTCCCTGGAGGTAAGTTGGCGTAATTCACAAACCGGCGGCTGTTGCCGGTATAAATCCAGGTGTTATCAGCGCCCGAAAGCATATATGCGTATTGGATCTTATTAGTTGAGGAATAGTCCAGTGCCGAAAATTCAATACTTAAATTGCTTTCACTGTGTTGTAGCGTAACGCTATTTTTTTCCGAATTGTAATGGGCATTTATTTTATCGTCGAATATGGATTGATTTTGTACCAATATATCGGAAATCAGAACGTGTTGCTTTTGTGCTTTCTGTGAGGTGTTGAGAACCGACGGATCAAACATACAAATGCCTTTATTCCCACCGAATAAAAGCTGTCCCGATTTTAATTTAATACCCGCATCTTTAAAAAACATACTTATTAACATGCCATCGGCATCGGAATAATTAGTGTAGGTGTGTGTTTGAGGATTATATCTGATAATTTTTTTGATGGTTGATATCCATAACACGCCATAGTTATCCTCCAGAATATCGGTAACCCCTTCTTCGGTGATACCGTAAAGACCGCTAATATCAGTTGTGGTGTGTTTCTTATGATTGTAAAAATAGAGACATCCTTCCTTAGTACCAATATAAACATCACCGTTCTTTCTGCAGCAAATACTTTGGACGCTATAACTCTGATAATTACCAATTTTTAAAGACACATTAGAAACGGTATAGGAGGTTTGGTTGCCCTGTATATAAGGCTTGCACACAAAGGTCCCATCTTTACCCGTTCCAATCCAAATGTTATTTTCCGCATCTTCAACAATTGAATTCACGAACTGAATTTTTGAAGAGATAAGCTTAAAAGGTGAATTTAACGGCTTCACATAAAGCCCATTATTTGAGCCAACCCACACATTTTTTTTCGAATCTTCAAATATACAGGTAATGTTATTTTCTACCGGCGTTTTTGAATTACTTAGCGAAATATAATCAATCAGTTTCAGGTCAGTTGAGTTTATCACCTTAAAAACATGGATCATATCTTCTCCTTCATTGGCAAGCCAAATCTCGTTTGTGCCGGAAAAGTGAATCATGGCATTGATGCTATGAATGTTCCTGGTAATGGAATCGGCAGGTCTTTTCACCTCCCCGCTGGTAACATTAAAATGAAATAACCCCAGGCGGTTTATGGTAATGAACACTTCTCCCGAAGACATCTCACAGAAATGAGTAACGTACGGTGGCACAATGAGTGATTTTTTAATTTCACTCAATGGGAAATTATGAATGGACAGTTTGTTAAAATCTAATTTATACAAGCCTTCGCCAACCGTGCCAATCCAGAGGTTTCCCCATCGGTCCTTAATGATTTCGTGAAACAATTTATTGGTAGCTTCACCAAAAAACGAATCAGCATCTATCATTGCATAGGAGTCCGGCTCTTTCCTGATCAGCCGTAACCCACTGAAGGTTACTACCCAAATGTATCCGTATTTATCATCCTGTGTGATACTATAAACAATTGCGTCTTTTATTTTTTCCGAACTTTTTGTCAATGCAAGCGGATGCAACTCCATTTTTGCTTGAGCATCCATGGTCATGGTGAAAATTCCATCTCCCCATGTGCATATCCAATATAATCCGTTTTTATCCTGATATAAGCGAAAAGGGTTGTTTTTAGTTCCTATATTTGGTGCATAAAAGATATGTTTGCGGCTTTGGTCGATACAGCACAAACCGCTTTTCCATTGCGAAAGCCAAATGTTACCGGCATGGTCCTCATAAATATTGTTTACATTATTTCCCCAAAGTTTCAGTGGTGAATCATTATCAGGTGAATACCTCACAAACTCACCGGTTTTCGGATCCATTCTTAAAGCTCCGTGATTGGAAGTTCCAATCCATATAAAGCCTTTAGCGTCTACCAGAATAGCATTTATCCGCTGCTTATTAATGTATTTGTTGTCTAAAGATTTAATGGAGAAATTTTTTTTATCAATAATATTGATTCCCTCAGTGGTACCAACCCATAGTTGATGGTCATTATCCTCAGTAATGCATTGGATTTCATTATTGGTTAGCTTGCCAGGTGTCAGGGCACTTGATCTGAATACTTTTACATTATAGCCATCAAAACGGCACAATCCATCCTGGGTACCGAACCACATATATCCTTCCTTATCATTATAAATGCGGATAACCGAGTTCGACGGTAATTTTTCGGAATAAGGGAATTTTTCGAAACCGAACAGAACAGTTGAGGTATTATTGGGTTGAAAGCCGGTTCCTATGATAAATATAAATAGTAATAATAGAATCCGCTTAAACATGGGGTATACAGTTAGTTATCTCTAAATTAGATATACAAAAATAGTAAATATAATCTGCCAACGTCTAAAAATATAAACACAATAAAGAGGTTTGAATTTTTTGTCGACCTAAATGAATGAATTTTGACCCATGCTCCCCTGAATACAATTTAAATTTGCCTCAAAAAAAACACTATCATCCTAACTAGCTGCAAAATGAAAATCAAACCCGGCAGGTTTATTACTTTACTTTACTTCCTCACATGTACCACCGCTATTTTAGCTCAAGGCAATGCTAAATCCTCTTCTTCTGTTTTTAAACCCGGGAAGCCATGGCTCGACACAGACGGTGTTCACATTAATGCCCATGGGGGAGGGATCCTTTATTTTAATGGTAAATATTTTTGGTATGGCGAATATAAAATTGCGGGGAGTTTGGGCAATTCTGCACAGGTTGGCGTTAGTTGCTATTCATCGTCCGATTTATTTACATGGAAGAACGAGGGCATTGCCTTAAAGGTGGAAGAAAATCCGGAAAGCGAAATTCAAAAAGGGTGCATTATTGAGCGCCCCAAAGTTATATATAATACCAGGACCCAAAAATTTGTAATGTGGTTTCATTTGGAACTTAAAGAAAAAGGATATGCCGCCGCACGCACAGCGGTTGCTGTTTCCGATAAGCCCACCGGACCTTTTACCTATCTCCGTTCATATAGGCCAAATGCAGGTGTATGGCCCACCGGTTACCCTGATGCCTGGAAACAATCTGTTCCCGGAGAAGATACGCTTAAATGGTGGACTGAAAAATGGAGAAAAGCAGTTAGAGAAGGTTTGTTTGTGAGAAAGGATTTTGCAGCGGGCCAAATGTCGCGCGATATGACTGTTTTTGTGGACGACGATGGCAAAGCATATCATATTCACTCCTCCGAGGAAAACCTAACCCTTCATATATCGGAATTAACAGACGATTATCTTTCTTTTACCGGCAAGTGGGATCAGATTTTCCCGGGTGAACATAACGAAGCCCCCGCTATATGCAAGTACAATGGTAAATATTACATGATAACATCGGGATGTACAGGATGGACCCCCAATGCGGCGCGTTCTGCCGTGGCTAATTCTATTTGGGGCCCGTGGGAGTCGTTAGGCAACCCTTGTAAGGGCAAGGATGCGGAAACAACTTTTCAGTCACAAAGCACTTACATCATTAAAGTAGACGGAACTAAAGATGGCTATATTTTTATGGCCGATCGCTGGGTTCCCCGCAATCCTATCGATGGTAGTTATATTTGGCTACCCCTGGTTTTTGAAAACAACAAACCCGGTTTAAAACTATATGATCAATGGAATCTTTTTGAGTTTGGGAAATAGAAACTTTCAGGATTTTAAGGTTTCAATTTTTCCGGAAAAGTTCTTTACTTGAAGCTTAGCTCATTGCTAACATTATTTACTACTAAATGACTACCAAAATGAGAAGAAAATTTGGAAACGAGTGGTTCGACATGCCCCTTTGATATGTATTTTGTTTCTAGGGTGTTTATGTGCTGTTTCCTGCAAAAAAGAATACACCTATGATACAAAAGAGCCCGACTGGCTGGGTGCAAGCATTTATGATTATTTAAAAAATAACGGACATTATACCTATTATACTCAACTTATAGATGATGTTGGTTATACTGAAGTGTTAAGGAAAACCGGTAGCAAAACATTATTTGTTGCAAATGACTCTGCATTCGAAAGGTTTTTTAAAGATAATCCATGGAAAATCTCCGGGTATAGTGCATTATCACTGGCCCAGAAAAAGCTGATTCTAAATTTTAGTATGATCAATAACGCCTACCTTATTGAGACCTTATCAAATTATAATACAGGAGGTACGAATGGAGTTTTGGTGGTTGGTCAGGCCATGCGCCGGTTAACTGCTATTTCTATACTTGATAGTGTACCTTTCGAAAAAGGAGATGCTTTACCAAACGGTTTGTATTGGAATAAGTATAAAACAAACGGATTATATCTGTTGAAGGATGATTCAAAGTGGCCATTGGTGCATTTCCTGCAAAAGCAGTTAGACAATGCCGGTATCAGCGACAACGATTTTCAAGTAATTACAGGGATTTCCAGGAGCAATAACGATGCGTATATTTTTAAAAATAAGGTAATTGCCCGCGATATAACTTGTAAGAATGGGTATATCAATGTTTTGGGAGAAGTGCTTATACCTCCTCAAAACATGGCCGATTATATCTTTAGTAACCCCAACACCTCACTATTTTCAAGTTTACTTCACAGGTTTTGTGCGCCCTACTATAGTTCCGAACAAACATCGGCTTTTAAACGCCCAGGTTCTAACGATTCTGTTTTTGTAAAAAAGTTTTATACAGTTGATGGCGAAGGAGGAAGAACTACGTACCCGAATGGTAGCACCATTAATCCCACCCTGTTGTTACCTTTTGATCCGGGTTGGAACATGTATCACTACCTTGATAACAGTACCCATACAGTGGTTGCCTTACAAGCCGATATGGCTACCATGTTTGTTCCTACAAACGAGGCCATAGATTACTATTTTCATTCGGGAAGTGGCAAATTACTCTTGGATCGTTATGGATCGTGGGATAATGTACCCGACGATATTATTGTGCTGCTTTTAAAAAGACACATGCGGAGATCGTTCATCGAATCGGTACCCAGCAGGTTTGAAAAAATGCACGATGATGAAAATTTTCCTGTGCCAGCTAAGCAAACGGATGTTGTTGGCACTTATATAGGCGTGAACGGGCTGATTTATTTAATCAATAATGTTTACGGACCTATTGATTACGAATCGGTTTATGCGCCGGTGTTATTCAGCAAGAAAACCAGAATATTTAACTGGGCTATTATTCAGAATGAATTTAGGATGTACCTGAATTCACTGGCAAGCCGGTTTAGTTTCTTTGTACCCACCGATGAGTACTTTACCAAATTTATCGATCCGTTTACCATTGGGAAGGATGTTCCGGGGGCCTTAAAATTTTGGTATAATGATAAAACAAATACGGTAAATGCAACCATTTACAGGTACAATCCGGCAACGAACACCGTTAGTGATTCGGTGGGTGTAATTACAAGTTCCAGCTTTGTCACCAACCGGTTGCTCGATATGCTCGATTCCCATGTGGTTGTGGGTGATGTTGGATCGGGTCAGAAATACTATTTTACCAAAGGCGGAAATATAATTAAGGTAAACGGCTCCGGATCGGGTTTAACTGTTGAGGGTGGCGGTGATATCGAGTTAGGAATGAAGTCCGGTGTAGTCGATTTATACAATCAAACAAACGGAACTACATATTTTATCGATAAACCCATACAAATGCCATTAAAGTCGGTATATAAGATATTAAGCACCACGCCCGATTTTAGCGAATTTTTTGCCTTGCTGAATGGCTTTGCATCTTCTTCCAGTTCGGTAATTTTTGTTAAGCAAAAGAACTATTATGGGATCGATTTCAATATTAAGTTCTTCAATACCTTTAATTATACGGTTTATGTGCCCACCAATGCTGCTATACAGGAAGCCATTGCAAATGGTATTATTATTCCCTGGACAACTCAGAACGGTATTACCGGCATAAATGATATGACGGATGTAACACAACAGACTGCAGCCATTGCAAAACTCGAACGTTTTCTACGTTACCATTTTCAGGATAATTCGGTATTTATAAGTGGCAACGCTGTCAACGAAGTTTATGCAACCGCAACTATAAAAAACACCGATGTAGATACGAAGTTCCATACCTATAAAAATAAGTATTATAAAATTGGAATTACCGGAAGTGGGAGTGGTTTATCACTTGCAACAGAAGCCAACGGCACTGCCAATGTGGTTACGCAAAACGGATTGTATAACATCATAACCCGCGATTATATTTTTAACGACGATCCGGGAACTTTCAAAGAAATTGACGGAACAGGTAGTCTTACTGGCCCTGCTTATAGTACATCAACAATTTACACATCGTCAACAGCTGTTATCCATCAAATTGATAAAGTATTGCTATTTGAATAAAAGAGAATCTTATGAAACACTGCTACAGCTATAGTTTACTTTTCGGTATGATGATATTCTGCATCAATTCCTTTGGGCAACCCAAAGGCGGGGATATTATTATTAAAGGAACGGTTACTTCCAAAACAAATGGAGAAACCTTGGTGGGGGTTTCGGTTATAGAAATGAATAGTGATAATCGATTAATGAGTGTTACCACTACAGATATAAATGGTCAGTATATTATTAAGATTAAAAATCCTGTCAATAAGTTGGTATTTAGCTATGTTGGCTTTAAAAAGCAAACCAGGAGCATAAGCAGCAGTAGTGTAGTAAACATAGTGATGGAGGAAGATCAGCAGGAACTCGTTGCGGTTACTGTTACTGCTAAAGCGATGCAGAACGATGGGTCCCTTGCCATTCCACAACGGGAAATTTCAACCGCTGTACAAAAGATTAGTGCCAGGGAGTTCGAGGGAATTCAGGTAACATCTGTCGACGAAGCTATACAGGGCCGTATTGCCGGCGTAGATATTGTAGCCAATTCTGGTGATCCTGGCAGCGGAACTACCATGCGCATCCGTGGTGCGTCGTCCATCAACGCTAATACCCAACCGCTAATTGTGATTAATGGCGTTCCCTGGGAAACCCAAATTGATTCACAATTCGACTTTGCCAATGCCAATCAGGAACAATATGCAAGTATGTTAAGCATTAACCCCGATGATATTTCGGAGATTACCGTGTTAAAAGATGCAGCTTCTACGGCAATATGGGGATCGAAAGGGGCAAACGGGGTACTCATGATAACCACAAAAAAAGGGGTTCGCGGGCCAACCAGGTTAACCTATTCCTATCGTTTTACCCGTGCTGTTCAGCCGAAAGGTTTAAATATGCTCAATGGCGGCGATTATACCATGATGATGAAGCAGGCTAAGTTTAATCCCAGTCAAAGTGAAAGTGCAGCTGACGTAAATGAATATAATTATGATCCGTCATTTTCGGAATATGAAAATTTTAACAATAACACCGATTGGGTTAAAGAAGTTACACAAACAGGGTTTACGCACGACAATTACCTTACTGCCTCCGGTGGTGGCGAAAGGGCAAGTTACCGGGTGTCAGGCGGATTTTATAAACAAACAGGTACCGTAATCGGACAGAAACTGGGTCGTGTTTCTTCCCGTGCATACCTCGATTATTCGGTATCGGACCGTTTGAAATTCATTTCTGAGTTTTCATTTACCTATACGGATAATGATAGAAATTATGAAAACCTATTGGAAATAGCTTACAAAAAAATGCCCAATGTTAGTGTTTATGCCCAGGATGCACAAGGAAACAATACAAGTGAATATTATAACATCCGCACCGATGCAGGTTTGGAGGACGGACAGAAATACTTGAAGAATCCCGTGGCACTGGGAAATTTAGCGTACGATAATTTAAAAAACTATCGTATTAGTCCTACTTTCCGCATACAATACGACATCTTAAATCCTGAAAAGCAATCTTTAAAGTATAACATGTACGTATCTTTTGATATGGACAATAATAAAATTTCCAGATTTTTACCTCGCGAAGCGGTTAATGTGGCATACGATAATACGGATGGAATAGTCAACAGAGCCGAGAGCTCTGATAATGAGGATTTAACAATTCAGACAGATAACAATCTTACCTGGATTCCTAAGTTTAAAAATGCAGACCATAGCTTAATCCTTTATAGCTCTTTCCAAACGAGGAGTGGAAAATCTTCTCCATTAGGTATTGTGACCTATGGATTGCCATCCTCCGGAATAGATGATGCCTCCGATGAAGCAGTTTTATCGAGTCTTGGTTCCCGATCTGTGAAATGGCGTTCTCTGGCCATTTTGGGACGTGCCCATTATTCATTTAAATCGAGGTATATATTAGATTTAACTTATCGCAGGGATGGGAGTACAAAATTCGGAGAAGACAAAAAATTTGGAGATTTTCCGGGCGTCTCATTAAAATGGATTATTTCAGATGAACCTCTTCTGAAAAGTACCAATAATTGGCTAAGTATGCTGGCTATCCGTCCGAGCTGGGGTATTAGCGGTAACCAGCCCAAGGACGAATATTTAGCTTATAGCAGATATAAAACCAACGGGGTCTATATGGATTTACCAGCTGTAATACCTTCATCGTTACCGCTTTCTAACCTGCGTTGGGAAAAAACCACAGCATATAACCTGGGAATGGATTTAGGATTTTTTAGAGATAAGATGGTATTTGATCTGAATGTTTACTCTTCCCGTATCGACGACATGTTGTTTCAAAATCTCGAACTTCCAAGCACCTCAGGTTACACAACCTTACCTTGGGCAAATATCGGCGTCATGGAAAATAAAGGATGGGAAATCAATTTCAACTGGAACAAATTGGTGAATGCAGGTAATTTTTCAATCGACTTCAATTTTAACCTGGCCAACAACAAGAATACACTGAGGAAGCTGGATCAAAGGATCCTGGATAATTACAACGGAGAATACGACTACAAAAACGGAACATATTTGTCGCGTCTCCAGGAAAATAACTCGTATGGTTCAATTTATGGGTTTAAGTATAAAGGCGTATACCAATACAACGATTATATCCCGGGTGCACAGGAAAATGCTCCTGTTGCCCGCGATGTAAATGGGAATGTTATAACGGATAATAATGGTAAACCGTTACCCATGAAATTTGCCTACGGGAACACCAGTATTAATAAGAATGGAGGAGGTTATACATTTCAGGGAGGCGATGCTATTTATGAGGATATTAACCATGACGGAAACATCGATGAACTCGATATAGTTTACCTTGGAAACGCAAATCCCAAGCTTAATGGAGGTTTTGGAAGTACCGTAAGATACAAAAACCTGTCGGTTAATGTTTTTTTTAATTTCAGAGTAGGAAATAAAATAGTGAATGCAGCCCGCATGAATGCGGAGAACATGTATTCCGACAATAACCAGAGCATAGCTGTTAATTATCGTTGGCGAAAAGATGGTGATGTAACCCAAATGCCCAGGGCACTTTATCAGTATGGATATAATTGGTTGGGAAGTGACCGGTATGTGGAAAACGGATCGTTTTTAAGATTTAAGTATCTGACATTAAGATATTCCGTTCCAACTAAAACGATCTCGAAGATGAAATTAAACAGCCTGACTTTCTACTTTACTATGAATAATCTGATGGTCTTTACCAAATATACCGGTGTCGATCCCGAAATAGGCTATGGATCATTTGGAGTAAGTGAGGATAATAGCAAAACTCCCCGGTCAAAAGATTTTACATTGGGTATAACAGTTGGACTTTAAAAAGAAAAAATATGAACCGCCATAACATAACATATTTATTAGTTTACGCTGTGCTTATGCTCAGTTTAAGTAGTTGCAAAAAATGGTTGGATTTAAAACCCGAGAGCGAAATTATTCTGGACGATTTTTGGCAAAGCGAATCGCAAGCTAATTCTGTAGTGGCAGGCTGTTATAAAGCATTGACGAGCGACGATTGTATGAGTCGTATGGTCCTTTGGGGTGAAGGTCGTTCCGATAACGTAGGTTATTTAGATACAGACGATAAGGATCTGAAAAGAATAGTAGGGTTCGACATCAGTGCTACAAACGGATATTGCAAATATGCATCGTTTTATTCGGTTATCAATTATTGCAATACTTTTTTGTATTATGCTCCCAATGTTATGAATGTCGACCCTAACTTTACTTTGGCAGATCTGCACGGTTTGCAGGCCGAAGTACTTACCATCCGGTCGCTTGCTTATTTTTACCTGGTGAGGGCTTTTAAAAATGTGCCCTGGATAAATAAACCAAGCACAAGCGATCAACAGAATTTTTACGTGTCACAATCACCGGAGCATGAAGTTTTAGATAGTCTTGTCAGCAATCTTAAAACAGCTCTTTTGTATGCACCAACAACGTACGGTACCGTCGAAAGTAATAAAGGAAGAGTTACGAAAAATACAGTTTTGGCGCTGCTTGCTGACATTTATTTGTGGAATATGCAGTACGATAATTGTGTACAAATGTGCGATCAAATCATGTCCGATAAGAATTTGGAACTTACTAACGGTCAATCAACTTTATACAGCGTTTTTTACAAGGGAAATTCCTCAGAAAGCATATTTGAACTACAGTTTGGGGAAACGGACCAAAACAAGCAGTATAATAACATAGTAAAAAATTATTATGGTAACTACGATGATGTACTTGCACAATTATCGTTTTCGAGCTTTCTGGCATCAGGAACTAAAAGTCCCTTTAACCTTAAGGTTGGCAGCACCGTTGAAAGCGAAAAGGACATAAGATTACAGGATTTTGTTTATATGGCATATGGGAAAAACACAGGTATATATCCGATTTTTAAGTATGCCGGTGTAGATCGTACCGAAAACATCGATGGTACTTCTTCCAGCTACTTTTATCGCAGTAATTCTGCCAACTGGATTGTTTACAGGCTTTCCGATATAATACTGATGAAAGCGGAGGCTCTTGTTCAACTAAACAGGGGTCAGGAGGCCATAAATATGGTAAACCTCACCTACATGAGATCGAATGCCAATGATGTCGATTCATTGGACATCAAAAATTATCCCAGTAAAGACGTACTCGAAAAATTGGTGCTCCGCGAAAGGCAACGGGAATTGCTATTTGAAGGGAAACGTTGGTTCGATCTCATGCGCAGAGCCCGCAGGGTAGGCACGGTAACTCCATTACTCGAATTTGTAAGTGAAAAACTTGGTGACGGTAGTGGGAATCAGGTCAATTCAAATTCAATTATGGATGCCTTATACTTACCTATTAACAAAAGTGAATTGGATGCAAATCCGGAATTGAAGCAGAACCCATATTATAATTAAAAATTGCTTATGCATTCGGTTGATAAAACTATGGAGCTATGAACACAGAACTTTTACCTGATTCTATTAAAATGTTTAGCAAAAGATTATTACTTATTTTGCTCGCGATGGCATGGGTGCTTTCGTCATGTGTCAACAAAGACAAACTTGGTGAAAGTTATTACACATTTACTGGTCAAATGATGGGCGAATACTTAAGAAGCCAGCCAGAAAAATTTTCCGAATTCACAAAAATGCTGGATACAACAGGCGTTATGGGATTGTTGAATGCGTACGGAACGTACACTTGTTTTGCACCTACCAATGATGCGGTACATAAATTTTATATAAGCAGAGGGCATATTTCTATTAACGATTTTCCTTTCGATTCCATAAAAAAAGTGGTTTATGATCATATTATCAATGGGCTTGCAATCTCCTCTTCCGAATTTAGTAATGGACGTATATCAACGGTAACGATGAGTGACAGGTATCTCACAACTAAACCTACTGTTGGTTCCGATGGTTTGCCCGTGATTTTTGTCAACGAAACAGCTCCTATTGAATTAAAAGATGTCATAGTACATAATGGAATTATACAGGTTGTTGGAGAAGTTATTCAACCTACCGATTTAAGACTGGCAGAGGCTGTCGGGAAGGACAAAAGGTTCTCATTGTTTTATAGCGCTTTGATTGCTACCGAATTACATAAAAAACTGGAAGGGGTGCTTGATAAGAGTTATGTGCCTGATCCTTCTTTTATGCCAGTTTCAGGGATTGGGGTAACAAGTCAGATACCGCTCACCAGAAAATATGGGTATACCGCCTTAATTGAGAGTGATTCCACCTATAAAGTGCATGGAATTCAAAACCTGGATAACTTAACAGCATATGCAAAACAAGTATACGACCAGATATATCCTGATGATGCAGGAATTACGGACGTTACAGACAGTAAGAACAGTTTGAACCGGTTTATAGCCTACCATCTCATCAACAAACAACTGGGGTACACAAAGTTTATATATGACCTTGATAATTCAGGCGTCGATTATCCTGATAAATCGCACTCCATTAAAACCTTTGACATGTTTGAGTACATCGAAACCATGTGTCCTAATACATTAATGGAAGTGAGAACAAACAGGGCTACCAACGAAAGTTACGGATTATTCAATATGATTTTGGCAACAGGTGAAGCGGTTCGAATTGTTAAATCTTACAAGGATAAAGATGCACTTAATGGGGTATACCATGAAATTGATAATGTGCTTACCTATTCCAGGGGATTTGTTTCGGAATTAACCAGTAAACGGTTACGGATGGATGCCGCAAGTTTTTTCCCCGAATTTGTGAATAACAACATGAGAGCGAGCAAGATAAAACAGCATTGGAGTATTCCCAGAGGATATCTTGAGCGGTTAACTTCTTCGGAGCTAACCCAATTTAATTATTTCAACTCCGACGATAGGTTTATGGATTACCAGGGAGATGAGGTTTTTATGGCAAATAATTGCCTCTTCGACTTCACACTTATAACACCTCCGATTCCAGCCGGAACATACGAAGTGCGGTTTGGGTATTTAACTAACAACGCACGTGGAACAGCCCAGTTGTATTGGGATAGTCAGCCATGCGGAATACCTCTTAATCTGAATACCCCTTCGAATGTTCCAACAATAGGCTACGAAACCCCGGGGCAGAACCCCAACGACCCCGACGGTTTCGAAAACGATAAAATGATGCACAACAGGGGGTACATGAAAGGGCCTGCCAGCTTTACTTCCATCGACAAGATATGGCGTGGTGAGGCAAACGGCCGTATGAGCCCCTATTGCTTACGAAGAGTATTGGGTATATATACCTTTAAAGAAGATGGTACACACACTTTTGGTGCGAAGGCTGCAAAACTGGGCGAGTTTATGTTTGATTATCTGGAATTCGTTCCAACGGAAGCGATAGAACGCGAAGGCATTGATTAAAGATCGGACCAATAATATAACTAATTATTTTCTCATGAACTATACATGATTCCAAATCACAAAAGTAAAGCATATCATGGATGCTCCATGAGGCCAAAAACATTATTAAATTATTTGCTCATGAACTGTCGTATTTTCAAAATCATAAATTCACTTATACTGATCGTTTGCACAATGTTATCTCAATCATGCCGCGATAAATGGAACGAACATTATAAGGATGAACCATCACGAGTGACTGATGTGAGGTTAGCCAAGTACATCCATTCCGTTGCAGAATTAAGTAAATTTTCCCAGATGATCACCATTGCAGGTTACGATAGTATTTTAAATGTATCGCAAACATACACCGTATGGGCTCCTAATAATGATGCTTTGCAAAATGTCGATCTGAATGATTTAGCATTGGTATCGGATATCGTAAAAAACCATATTACCCGGTTCTCCAATCCTACCTCAGGAGTTCAATCGGTTTATGTTAAAATGCTGAATGGAAAGTTAATCCGTTTTTTTCATGATGATAGTGGTTTTCATTTGGGCCGTGCGCTAATAACATCGCCTGATAAGCTTGCTGCCAATGGTATTGTACATATCATGGACAATTATGTACCATTTCAAAGCAATATTTGGGAATACATCAATCGCAACAATGGCTTCGACTCTTTAAAAGCTTATATAAATACGCAGCATAAAAAGGTATTTGATCTTAACGGGAGTTCAGCCGTGTCTATTGATAGTCTTGGGAATCGCATTTACGATTCTGTTTTTTTTGAAAATAATGTGCTTTTTAACCGTATTGGTAGCCTTGATCTGGAAGATAGTGTTTATACTGCAATTTTACCCGATAATACAGCCTGTAATGAAGCATATAACAGGGTTAAACCCTATTTTGTTTCTAACAATCCTACTGAAGGAGCCGCAATTCAGCGATCCTATACACAATTTTCAATTGTACGCGATATGGTTTTCCGGCACCGTATCAGTACCCCAACCTCCTATGATTCATTGGTATCAACTACGGGAAATGTATTTCACCAGCCAGCCTATTTGTTTAACGGTTTACCGGCCACTGAAGTTAGCAACGGATTGGTTTATGCAACCAGCCAAATGCAATACAAGGCAATCGATTCATGGTTCGGGAGAATTAAAGTGGAAGCAGAAAGAAGCAGCGGACGTACCAATTCGAATTCAAGCATTTATTTGCGGTATAGTTATGGTTCTTCCCTCGATGTATCTAATAAAGGATATATTGTAGTTGAGCCAACAACTACCAGTACGATATCCAAAGTATATGTGGATTTTTCAATCCCCAATACGCTTTCGGCAAAATATAATATTTACTGTGTTTTTGTACCTGGTAGTATTGTTGACCCCAACGACCTGTTGCCATACCGGGCAATTTTTTATCTGGTCACACTAAATAATGGGAAAGTAGTTCAAACCCAACCTTTGAATGTGCCAGGTAATGTAACCGATCCGAATGGAATTACAAAAATGCTGGTAGCCGAAGGATTTAAATTACCCAATTGTGATCTCAGTTTGGATGGTAGCAGAAATTCTTCTCCGAATATAAGGCTGAGGGTTCAGAATGATGTGAGTGTGCAGGAAACCACCTTAAGCCGTACCATGCGTATTGATTACATCGTTTTTGAACCAGTAGCTGAATAGATATTATTTAAATAAGAAACGGATAATGAGAATCTTTAAAATAAATATGAGTGGGACAATCAGGTTTGTATGCCCTTTTAAGCCCGGAACTATTGCGGTTGGTGTATTCGTGATATCATCGTTCGTTAATTTGTCTGCACAAAATAATGAAGAACAAAAAACAAATGTGGTAACCATCTCGGGAATTGTTCGTGATGCAAAAACCAGACTTCCGGTTCCTGGGGCACACGTTCGTTCTCTAAACCAGGATGCGGCTGCAATCAGTAATGATTCCGGTTTATTTAAAATTAAAGGGACCTCGTTTTTTGATGTTTTATCCGTATCAGCATTCAATTATGGAACCAGAGAGGTTAGTGTTAGAGGTAAAGACTCTGTTACAGCAGATTTATATGCTGACGTATTTACGAATCCATATAAACAGGTAGAGATATTGACCGGTGTTGTTAATAATTCTAATACGGATCAGGGTATAAACAGCGTCGAAGGCATAACTGCTTCTCCCTACATTTCCATTGATAACGAAATTCAATCACAATTGGGAGGGAACGTCAGAGCCATCAGCCGGTCAGGTGTTTCAGGGATCGGCGCTTCAGTTTTTATTCGTGGAATGAATTCTGTGCATGCCAATGCCCAACCATTGTATATTGTGAATGGCGCCATATGGGATAATTCCTATGATGAAGTTTCGTTGCACAGCGGGTTTTATACAAATCCGCTTGCCACCATCGATGTTGCCGATATAGAAAGCATTACTGTAATTAAAGACGGCACTTCTATTTACGGAAGTAAAGCAGCTAATGGTGTAATTGTAATAAACACCAGCCGTCCCAAAGGTGTCGTAACTAAAATTACTGCCAATTTGTTTGCGGGGGTAACCACAAAGCCGGCATCCTTACCGGTTATGAATACCTCACAATACCGTGTATATGCCAGCGATGTTATGAAAGGTGCAATAGCAGCAGGCGATACTATTAATCAAAATTTTCTTGATGATGATCCTTCCAAAACTTATTATAAAAAATACCACAACAATACAAACTGGGACAATGAGGTGTATAGAACAGGTTATACACAAAGCTATTTGCTTGATGTTAACGGGGGCGACGATAAAGCATTATACGCTTTTTCAATTGGCTATACAAACGAGAAAGGTGTAGTGAAAAAAACAGATATGCAACGTTTAAATGCGAGGTTTAAAGCCGATATAAGTTTTACCAAAAAATTTAATACCAAATGGAATATCGGTTACACTAATCTCGATCGAAACCTGTTGGATGATGGCGTTAATTATTTAACATCGCCAACGTTTTTGAGCATGATCAAAGCTCCGTTTTTAAACCCTTATCAATACACTGTTAGTGGTTATCCCACCACAGATTTCGAAGACGCTGACGATTTTGGTGTAGGTAACCCCGCAGCTATTATCCAAAACTCACATAATACCAATAAGCAATACCGGTTTAATATTGGGGTTATCCCGGAGTATAAATTTTCTCCTTATTTATCGTTTAATAACCACTTCGATTACAGTCTTTATGATATAAGGGAAAATTTTTACAGGCCAAAAATCGGCGGTGCAACCGTAATTTATTACGATCCTTACATTGTTTCTGAAAATGAAGTTAAAAACCAGCAATCGCGTAACATTACATTATATAACGATGCTCAGCTTGTATTTAACAGGAAATATAACGATGCTCATCTGTTCAAAGCCATTTTAGGATGTCGTTATATGAATAATGCTTACGAGCAGGATTATGGAGAAGGGCATAACACAGCCAATGACCGTTACCTGAGCCTTGAAGATGCTACAATCAAATTTACACATGGCCTCAATAACAAATACAAATCCGTTTCAAATTACGCAAACATCGATTACTCTTTTAAAAACAGGTACTTGTTAACTGTAACTTTCGACATGGACGCATCATCGCGTTTTGGTCAGGAAACGGAGGGCGGACTTGGATTTTTAGGTAAAAAATGGGGATTGTTCCCTGCGGTAAATGCTGCATGGATTATTTCTTCAGAACCTTTTATGAGACCTGTTAATTTTATTAACCGGTTAAAGCTGCGGGCGGGATATGGTGTTACCGGTAATGATGATATTGGATATTATACTTCCGCGTCGTATCTGGTTTCAAAGGATTATATGGGAAAAGCAGTGGGGTTAAGTATCGGAAATCTTGCCAATAATGGCATTCAATGGGAAACAACCTACCGGACCAATGTAGGAGTCGATATGAGCCTGGCCAATGAACGCATTATACTATCCGCTGATTTCTACAAAAGCAATACAAAAAATTTACTGATGTTAAAATCATACCCCGATATCACAGGGATGGACAGCTATTGGCATAATTCCGGTGAATTAACCAATGCCGGATTTGAAGCCACGGCAAATTTTAAAGTACTAAATCTGAGTTCAGTAAAATGGGAGTTAGGACTCAGTGTGGGGCATTATAAAAATAAAATACTTTTACTTCCCGACGGAGACTTCATTACTTCTTTGTATGGTGGAGATGTTTTAACTGCTGTGGGTAATTCTGCAGGTGTTTTCTACGGATATAAAACCAAAGGAGTTTTTGCCACACAAGCAGATGCTGACAATGCCAATCTGTCGATGGTTGACAATAATGGCAATTTAATTCAATTTGGAGCGGGCGATGTTCACTTTAAGGATGCGAATTCAGATGGCATTATAAACAATCTCGATAAGCAGGTTATTGGAGATCCCAATCCTGATTTTTACGGATCGTTTACAAATACCCTGTCATTTGGGAATTTCACCTTCGATGCATTGGTAACCTATTCGTATGGCAACCATGTGTACAATTATTTACGTGCTCAATTGGAGAGCGGTTCCAATCTTTATAACCAAACAACGGCTATGTTAAACCGTTGGAGAACTGAGGGTCAGCAGACGTCACAACCCAAAGCAGTGTATGGCGATCCTATGGGCAACGCAAGATTTTCCGACAGGTGGATTGAAGATGGTTCCTACATAAAAATCAAAGCGCTTACACTGTCTTACAAATTACCGGTAAAAGTTTCCTTTGTAGAAGGCATAAATATTTGGTTTTCTGCCACTAATGTACTTACACTAACCAAATATCTGGGACGCGATCCCGAGTTTTCAGCATTTAACCCGGTTCTGTATCAGGGAATCGATCTGGGTTTGCTTCCAAATACCAGAAGTTACTTTGTAGGAATAAAATTGAGCTTGTAATTTAAAGCCTTACAAATTGAATTAAAAAAATTAAAAACAAATAACGATGAAGTTGATACATCCATTAGTCTTGAGCATTTTTATGATTCTCATTACACTCCCCAGCTGTAAAAAGGTCTTGGACGTCGATTCCAGCAGGTTTTTGAAAACCAATAATTATGAATTGAATACTTCCAATCAAGGAATTTATGCCATGTCGGGCATTTTTAACCAATTGCAGAAGGTGGCTGAGCGTTATGTATTATTGGGAGAATTAAGAGGTGATTTAATGGATGTTACCAACAATGCTTCTTTATATCTGAAACAAATAAACAATTTCGAAATAACCTCCGATAATCCATATAACAACATTAAAGATTATTATGCCATCATTAACAACTGTAATTATCTGATTCATAAGATTGATACCTCTGTAATTTCGCATGGTGTAAAAGTTCTTTATAAGGAATATGCAGCAACCAAGGCGATCAGGGCTTGGACCTATATGCAGATCGCTTTAAATTACGGTAAAGCTACCTATTACGAAAATCCAATATTAAACATTGATGACGCCAATAGAAGTTACCCTCAATATAGTATTACAGAACTGGCCAATGTATTGGTCCCCGATTTGCAGCCGTGGAAAGATATCGAATATCCCGCATACGGTCAAATAGGAGAGTTAAATTCCAACGTGTTTTATTTTCCAATAAGGTTTTTAATAGGCGAGTTATATCTGTGGGGCGGACAGTACGAAATGGCTGCTAATGAGTATCACGATTTGCTGTATAAGCAACAAATAGGGTCTTATTTTTATCAAGCATGGTTAACCTCTGTAAAAGGTGAATTTATAGGAGGCATTAATTATAATTATTATAGTTCCGAGATTCTTTCTGTCATAGGCACTACCTCAGAAAATGGAGGTGGTAGTCATTTAAAAGAACTATCGTGGCCCTTTAATGATATGAGTGACAGCAAAATAAGGCAAAATATGATTAAGCCATCGGCACAATCCATTTATAACT
This sequence comes from uncultured Bacteroidales bacterium, assembly GCA_964478555.1. GTDB lineage: Bacteria > Bacteroidota > Bacteroidia > Bacteroidales > JAAUTT01 > JAAUTT01. Next base: position 21,166 of record CAYZNC010000049.1, read on the forward strand.
GGGATAATCAGATTTACTATGATGCAGATTCTATTACAAAAGTTGCGGGCGATTTGCGCGGACGGCTCTCGTCTTACACATCTGATGGACCATTTACTTATGGGGAGTCTACTCCAGGTTATGAAAATTATATCATAAAATTCTACGATCACGATTACGGGTTAAATAATAGTGAAATTATTCCCACCTGCAAAGGTTCATTGCTTTATCTACGATATGCAGAAGCTGTTAACCGGCTCGGTAAGCCAAATCTGGCGTTTGCGGTGCTTAAAAATGGTTTGAATAAACCAAATATGGCTAACCCCAAGATTGTACCTGCGAGTGAGATCCCTTATCCGCGGCCATCTTATATGGATTTTGATACTACCTGTTTTAATCTCAAAATGAGTGGTAGTGTGGTAGTACATCCCGCAAACATAGGCATGCACGCAAGAGGTTGTGGGCACACCGAAGTGGCATCCGATTATGTTATTCCACCATTATCCTCGAAGGAAGACTCCATTTTATATGTAGAAGACCAGATTAAGCTGGAACTTGCTCTCGAGACAGCTTTCGATGGTAACCGTTTTCACGATCTGATGCGCATGGCCCTTCGGCGTAACGATCCTGCATATTTAGCGAATACGGTAGCCGAAAAATATACCGGTAATAAAGAAGCTATTCGTGCCCGACTGATGGACATGAACAACTGGTATCTGCCGAAAAAGTAGGGGGCTATGACTTATAGTTTTAACCCCAAACCCCTAAAGGGTTCTAATTACTTAGAATTAGGTTCTGTAAGGGCCTTAATAAAAGAACAACATCTGTTAAAAAGTTATAAAACTCACTCTAATTGTTAACTACTAAAATGAATGACTATGAGAAATTTTTTTACACTATTATTTGTAATGATCCTATTGGGAGGCAACTTCCAAACCTACGCTCAGAACCTGATTGAAAATTGGGATGGAAACGGAGCAACCGGAGCAGGATCAGATGCCGGTACTTTTGGTTGGACTGGTACACCCGCGGTAACCTGGGGTATAGCCAATGCGGCTGGAACCATACGCTATATAGATAATCTTACTTATACTTATAACGGTGTTGCCTGGCCCGTGAGAGGATTAAGTGTACGTTGGGATGGAACCGGTGGTACTAATCTTACCACTGTTTTTGCTTACCCGGTAACTTTGGAGGCTACCAAAAGTTACCTTTTTTCAGGTAAGTTCGGATGGCATTCAAACGGTTCCGGAACCTTTAAATACGTAATAGGTATTAACACCGCTTCGGACAACTCAGGTACTATTCTTCATTCCGATACAGTAACAATTACAGATGCTAATAGAATGAAATTCTATGGAGACACACTTACATTTAGTCCTTCAACAGCAGGAACGTTTTATTTGACTGTTGCAATGCCCCAACCTGGCGCAAGTAATAATGCGATTATGGGAATGGTAGCGGATTTATCCATAGTAAAATTTTCACCTTGCATCAAAAATCTGGATGATCAAAACACCTCACTCACGCTTTCAAATATTTCAAATGTTACTAGCAATATTAACCTGCCAGCTGGTACCGGGGGCGTTACTATCAACTGGACATCATCTAATCCTGCTGTAATATCAAATTCAGGCGTTGTAACCCGTCCCGCAAAATATAATACACTGGTAACATTAACTGCTAACCTATCGGCTACTTGTGATGGTTATGTAAATACGCGTACCAAAGCATTTAATGCAATTGTCATATCTTCTACTCCAACACCTGAATTATTGGCGAAATGGGACTTTGCGGCCAGTAAAATTTCTTCGAGCAATGGCGAAGTGAAGGTTGCCGATGTTTCCGGAAGCAATTTTATTGGTACGCTTAAGGATGTAGCAGGTATCCGAACAATCGGCAGATCTGTAAAATATAATGTACTTGATTTAGGTTATAATAAAGGCTATTTTGATATGGACACTGCTATTGGTGCTGCTGTTTATTCGCTTCAGGATTATACCATGAGCGCTTATTTCCGCGTCGATAGCTCCTATACTGAGCTAAACAGCAATGGTAATTTTCTCTGGAATTTCTCTAATTCCGCTAATAACCCTACGGATCAAAATGGGTATATCATTGGAAGTTTGAAAAACCAGAGTGTAAATATAACCACCAATACTTACACAAGTGATCAGCACGTAACCCTTAATGCAAATGCCCCCATGGGAAGCTGGCATCATTTTGCTTATACCCAGAAAGCAGATTCAGGCAAAATTTATGTTGATGGTATATTAAAGGTGAAAGGTTTAGTTTCAAGCCTTGCTATTAACACTTTGCCAAAGGCAGGTCGTATTGGGACACGTTTTAATTGGCTGGGTCGTTCTTGTTATCCTACGGATGTATTTTTGCGCAATACGCTTGTTTATGACTTCGAGCTCTATAGTGTGCCTGTAACAGCCGATGATTGGGTGAATAGTTTTGACGTTCCCAATACCATTATAGCTTTAAATGCAGCCTATACCGAAAGATCCAATGATACCCTGGCGGAACTGAAAGCTGAATTAAAACATCTTTCTTTGGGAGATGTAAGTGCCGTAAGTTCCAGTCTCACCTTGACTTTAAACGGCATACTTGATCCCTCCATTTCAATATCCTGGGTGTCCAGTGATACTACTACAATGAAAAACAACGGTACGCTTCTTAAACAGAAAGAATACCTGAATACATCGGTAGTTCTCCTGGCAATTTTGTCCAAAGGCGGACAGAAAGTAACCAAAAGTTTTAACGTAACCATAATGGCTAAACCGGGAACCAGCTTTGCTTCTGACTTACTATTAAACTATAATTTCGCAGGTAATTTGGTAAGTGGCGCTGTAGTTACCGATGCTGCAGAAAAGCACTTCACCGGAGATTTGAAAAAAAATGCTACCGTACTTACAATGGGTCCTGCAGATAACAGACAAAATGTGCTAAACTTAACTGCCGACTCCGCATACTTTAATATGGGCAATGAATGTGGTAAATTAATGTATGGATTAACTGATTATTCCGTTAGTGTCTATTTTTTAGTATCTAACTATAATACAAAGCTATCCAATAACGGTAATTTCATTTATGCCTTCTCTAATAACGATAGCGCTGCTACTACAAAAACCGGATATATGTTCGGGCGTGCTACAAAGGCATCGCATTGTGTTTCCTCTTCTTATTATTCCAGTGGAAATATGGAAACAACGCTTGCTCCCAATGAAACTTCCAAGGGGATATTCCACCATTTTGTATTTACTCAAAAAGGATTGGTTGGAACTACATACCTGGATGGAAAAGTAGTTGCTACCATGCCTTCTTTCACCAATACTCCTTTGGTTGCCTTAGCTAAAGCCGGAAGAACAGGAACTCTATGCAATTGGCTCGGACGTTCAAATTACATTGGCGATGCTTATCTATCGAAGGCACTGCTTTCTAATTTCCAGTTATATAGAAAAGCACTCGAGGTTTCCGATATTGATACCATGCAGGTTAAAGCCGCCAACCTCAATTTGGCTTATATCCATGATAGTATACCTGAGTTGCTTTCGGAAAAAAATAACATTGATTTGGGCGATTTGAGCGCGTTGATTTCTGATATTAGTTTGCCTGCCAATGGAGCCTTTGATCCTTCGGTTGTCATTACCTGGACATCGTCCTTCCCGGGAGCCATAACCACAGGTGGAGTCGTTACCCGTCCCGATTTCTTAAATGCAAAAGTGATACTTACGGCTACTTTAACGAAAAACGGACAAAGCGTAACCAGGGAATTTCCTGCAACGGTATTGGCAAAAACTGGAAGCGAATTTGCTTCGGACTTACTGCTGAATTATAATTTTGCTTCAAACCTGGTAAGCGGCACAACCGTTACGGATGCTGCCGAAAAGCATTTAACAGGTACCTTGATGAAAGGAGCTTCTGTAAGCACTATTGGATCCGGAAACAGTGCCTATAATGTATTGAATTTGGCATCCGATTCCGCATACTTTGATATGGGTATCGACTGTGGAAAATTGATCTATGGATTAAGCGATTATTCTATTAGCGTTTATTTTGCTATCGATAAAAGTAAAACCAATTTTTCCAATAAAGGTAACATTATCTATACCTTCTCCAATAGTGATAGTTCAAGCGTAAAGAAGAACGGGTATATATTTGGCCGTGCTACCAATGCTA
>CAYZNC010000050.1:0-10769 GCA_964478555.1 uncultured Bacteroidales bacterium
ATTAACAATGAACAATGAAAGCAAACAATGGACAATAAAACGAATGAATAATGAGTGCATTTATTTCTGAATCTTGTTGCTCATTTTTCATTGTTCATTTCTTGATGTTCTCCGTAACAACGCGACCATCAAATAAATTTACAATTCTATGAGCATATTCCGAATCGTGTGACGAGTGTGTAACCATCACAATGGTGGTGCCTTCTCCATTAAGTTCTGATAGAAGTTTCATAACTTCAGCTCCATTTGCAGAATCCAGATTACCGGTGGGCTCATCCGCCAGAATCAGTTTTGGATTTGCAACTACGGCACGTGCAATAGCAACTCTTTGTTGCTGTCCACCAGATAACTGTTGCGGAAAATGTTTACGTCGGTGGCTGATGTTCAATCGTTCCATAACGGCGGTTACCAATTTTTTGCGTTCGCTCGACGACATTTTCAAGTAAAGCATGGGTAACTCAATATTTTCGTAAACAGTAAGCTCATCGATCAGATTAAAACTTTGGAAAACAAACCCGATGTTTCCCTTCCGAAGGTTTGTACGTTGTTTTTCGCGGAATTTTGATACTTCAACCCCGTCAAAAAAATATTTGCCATCCGAAGGATTATCCAATAGCCCAATGATGTTTAACAGCGTTGATTTACCACAACCCGAAGGTCCCATTACTGCTACAAATTCACCAGATGAAACTTCAAAGTTTACCTGATTCAGGGCGGTTGTTTCTACTTCATCCGTACGAAAGATTTTAACAAGTTGTTCAGTTTTAAGCATGATGTATAAGAGTTAAGTTCAAAGTCGAAAATTCAAAGTTTAAATATAAAGTTATATTAGATAACTCATTTAATATGCCAAAAAAATTATTTATTAATAATCAGTGACTTATATAAATCTCGTTAAATTGATTGTTGGATTTTGCAACACTGATGTCTAATTTTGATGCATTGTCTTCGGTTTTAAATCCGGTATAACGGATCTATTCATCTTTCAAGGCATCCACGGGATTTGCGCTTACAGTGCGCAACACATGATAGGATAGTGTCAGAAGTATAATAAACAACGTAATCACAATGGGAACAATTGCATCATCCCAGGCCAGATTTATCCGGTATGCATAGTTGCTGAGCCATTTATTCATGCCTAACCAAATGATTGGTATGGCCACGATAACAGCCGTGATAAACAAACGTAAATATCGCAGGATCATAAGCAACATAAGGTCGGTTACTTTTGCCCCGTTTACCTTTCGGATGCCTATCTCTTTAGTGCGTTTAGCCATGCTGAATGACGACAGTCCAAATACTCCCATTCCCGCAATGATCATCGACAATAGACTAAAAAGCACCAATACTCTTTCGAAGAAAAAGTCTGAGGCGTATTGCCGTTCAAAAAATTTATCCATGAAGTAATAAACAAACGGATCATTAGGATAATGCTTTTCCCAAGTTTGTTTCAGCACAAGAAGCAAATCTTTTGTTACCGTATTTTTGAACCGGAATGTATAATATCCGAATTCGATGGGATGCACATCATAAAAGATACAAGGTTCCACAGGCTTTTTAATGCTTTCATGGTGATAATCGCGAATGACTCCTATGATCTTAACTTTCTCGTTATTGCTTGTAATAAACTCTGCATTTACCGCTTCCTGCGGGTTTTTAAAACCAAGTGTGCGGGTGGCAGCTTCATTAACCAAACATAACTGTTTCTGATCATTCGCTTCAAAGTTTCGGCCTGCCACAAGTTTCAAACCAAATGTTTCCAGATAGCCATTATCGATGAAAGAGACCCAGTAAGACTGCCTTATATCATTTTCACTACCGGCAATTCGAACACGTTCATCGTGGAACCGCATTTCCTCACCAGGAATATTCATAGAAGCCGTGCCTGCCGCAAAACCTTCTTGTTTAAGAACATCATCCCTAAATGCATGAAACCGCTGGTGTCGTAAAGTATCAGAATTTTGAGAAGCCGGCCCACGCAGACTTATGGTTTGAAGCATATTGAAACCTACATCGAACCTCCTGATAAAGTTGATTTGTTTGAACGCGATAAGCATACCACCGATCAACACAATGGACAGAAAAAATTGAAAAATAACTAGCCCATTACTTAAATAGTTGTTTTTGTTGCGGAATTTATGTTTCAGTATCAATGCAGGCTTGAATTTTGAAATAATATAGGCTGGATAAACTGTGGAAAGAGAAGTACCTGCAAGTATTAATACTATATAGACTAACCATGTCCAGCCATGACCTGAAGCTATCACAAACGTGCTTTCTGATATTTTGGCTAAACCCCTGGAAAGAACCTCATATACGCTAAGCCCGGTAACCAATGTAAATAGAATGATAATCAGTGATTCTGTTAAATATTGCAAAGTAATGTGACCACTTCCTGCTCCATAAACTTTACGCACTCCTATTTCACCCACTCTTTCAAAGGACCTGGCGAGTGATAGATTGATGTAATTTATCCAAGCTGTAATCAGAATAAAAAACGCCAGAAAAACCAGTGCATATAAAATAATTTTGTTTTTCCCCGCTTCAAGTTCTCCAAGCAGATTAGATGCAAAGTGTATTTTACGTAATGGCCGGAGTTCATACTTTCCCGTAATATTGCGGTTTTTAAGATTTGTAGTCAAATACTTCTCTACAATAGTTTGCAACTTGGTATTAACTTCTGCTACAGTTGTTTTCGGGCTATTTAAAGTAACAAATGTAAACAACCAGGGATAATGAAAATCACCATGCTTAGGAGTCCAGCCATAATGTTCCAGCGTATTGAACGAAACCAAAAAATCGAATTTTATGGAACTGTTCTCAGGTAAATCTTTAAAAACACCCGTAATCGTTAAAGGCAGATGCTCGTTAAAATATACAGTTTTTCCAATCGGATCACCGGAGCCGAAATAAACGAGGGCTTGGGATTTTGAGATGACAGCTGCATTGGGTGCTGTTAACACTTTTTCGGGATTACCCCGTAGAAGCGCTATCTTAAAAACCTTCAGAAACGTACTATCGGCCCATAATATCTTACGGTCTGTATTTTTGGCTTTATCATTGAAGATAAGGCATTGTTCATTGTAAAATCTTGTCACTGCCTTTATCTCCGGTATGTGCTCCTGAAGAACTTGAGACAGACCAGACTGTGTGTGGGCACTTTGTAATAAAGGACTATTATGTTGAGATTCGTAATAATCTATACGATAAATTTCATTTGCACCAGGTATATATTTATCATAGCTGAATTCATATTCAACATACCTTACTAAAACCAGAAAAGTAGCAATGCCAATGGAAAGACCCAAGACATTAATAAATGTAAAAGTCTTATTTTTAGATAGTAATCGAATAGCTAATAAAAGATAGTTCTTAAACATTCAAGCCCTCCCTGTTCTATCTATAAGAATTCCCACATATTGGTTAGTTAGCAGGCTTACAAGATAGAAATTTAAATTTAGGCAAATTGTTTTGATGATAAAATTTTGCATACCACTTGTGTCCTTGTGTTTATTTGCCAGTAGTCCATTACTATCAGGTTAAAGTTTGTAACTAACTGTATGAACAAGACTAAGCTCCAGAGGAGCGACATATTGGTAGAATACATTGGTTAATCGACGCACGAATCATTTTAATTAAAGCTATTAATGTGGTTGCGTCGAAAGGTTAAGTCATTGATTAAGGCGCAATCTTATTTATTCTTCGATTAAAATGTTATCGTGCGCCGGACAAACTTTTGACCTTTTTCTTCTACCGATATTCCACCCCCGCTGGGGTTTATTTTCAACATATTTATTCATACTTCAATGCTTCAATCGGACTTGTACGAATAGTTTTCATCGTATGATAAAGTGAAGTGAGCAATATGACAGCAAAAACTACTACTGTGGAGAAAAGGAATAACCAATAAGGTAACGGCATTTTATCGGCACCTGGTAGATCAACAAATTCAAGATAACCAAAGGGCCAGGCAATGACAGATGCCACGGCAAGTAACACCATGTATTCCTTGGTCAGAAGGATGAATACGCTCGTGGAAGAACTTCCTGTGATCTTTCGTATACCTATCTCTTTGGTTCGTCTTTGAAGCGTAAACGATACTAATCCTAATAACCCGATAACAGCCAGAAATAAATTAACAAGTGTAAAAAATATCAGAGAGTTATTAACAGATCCCAAAACTTTGAAAACGTTTTCTGTTCTAAATGCTTCGTAAAGCTCGTGAAGTTCAAAAGGATCGTCGGGAAAATAGGATTCCAGTTCAGCCTTTATGATACCTTGGGCATTCTTTATTTGACCCGGTGCTATTTGAAATGAAAATGCCCATTTGCTATTGCTGATGCTGTCGGATATCAATATTAACACTGCCGGTTCAATATTGTTATACATATCTTTGTAATAATAATCTTTTACCACCCCCACGATCAAAAATTTGTTATCGTCAAGTCGCTTTCCAATGGGATTCGTAAACCCGAAATTATGCATGGCTGTTTCATTAATAATGCATGCTTTCCCTGCATCCGAAGGGAATGACCTTGAAAAACCGCGACCTTCGATCATTTTTATACCAAAATGATTGATAAAATCATATCCCACCGTATTATATCTTACATTGACAACTTCACCCGGCATAGCGCCTTCCCAATTAATAGTTCCTCCGCCAAAACTTGCAAAGGGTACATGCTCTGCCATAGCACAATCTGTAATTTCCGAATGTTGAAGAATCCGGTTTCGAAAATCCGCAAAATTTGCATTTTTCCGAGTTACATTCAAAGAAGCATAATATACATTTTTTATATTAAGGCCAAGGTCTTTATTCAACATGTACCTGATTTGGAGCGCAATAATCATCGAGGAAATAATAAGGAAAATAGAAATTGCAAACTGGAACATCACCAGCACTTTCTTAAGTGAAAACCTGGCACGTTTGCCTTTAAAGACATTGCCTTTGAAAAGAAGCACTACTTTTTGTGATGACATGAAAAAGGCCGGATATATTCCCGCTAATGTTCCTGTAATCAAAGCCATCAGGGTCATTTTCCCAATAAATCCCCAATGATGCGTATAGGATAACACTAAGTGTTTTTGAACAATATTATTGAAAACCGGAAGTGTCAGTTCGGTCAGGAAGAAAGCCAGATTGAGCCCAATAATGGCAAGGATTAACGTTTCAAACAAGAATTGTATCATTAAAACGCCCTGAGGACTACCATGTACCTTTCTAACACCAATTTCTTTGGCTCTGATTGCAGTGTTTGCCGTTGTAAGATTGATATAATTAAAGGCAGCTAACAAAAGCATAAAAATTCCTATTAACCGGAACAAGGAGAGGACAATCTTATAATCGTTGCGGTCATTAAAACTGAATCGAAGCTTTGATAATGGACACAGTTGTATTTTTTCTCCTTCCAATGTTGTATATCCCTTAAAAAGGTTCCCAATCTTTTTGTTCAGCGATTGATAATCAAGATTAGGCTTTAACATAACAAACGTCATATATACACCGGCATAGCTATTTCGAAAATCCTCGTTTCTCTTTTCCAAAGTGGAACCGGAGATGATATAGGCCGGACGAATAGTAGAGTTTTCGGGTAAATCTTCATAAACCCCGGTAACTTTCAAATTGAATTTTTTTTCGATGAGCATTGTTTTACCCAATGCTCCTGTATTCCCAAAAAATTTGTGTGCCATCGTCTCTGAAAGAACTATAGCATAAGGCTCTATCAGCGAAGTAGCCATATTGCCTTCTGTAAAATGATAGGAAAAAATATTAAAAATACTTTGTTCGGCTGCAATTCCTTCTTTATTGTCGTACAATGAATTTTCGGGCTTAGTTGACAGAAAGACCCCATTTAATTCTTTCATTACCATCGAAACTTCAAATTCGGGGTACTTATTGCAAAGTACTTTTGCTGTTATTCCACGCGTATGCGGGGATATGTCATTCCCATCCAGGGCATGCTTTGCTGTAACAAAATGACGCTGAACCCTAAAGACTCTGTCGTAATTTACGTTATGTTTATCCCAGCCACTTTCATAGTTGATGAATAAAGATACAAGGATGAAAGCTGTGAAACCAATGGCTAGTCCAACCACATTGATGGCAGTGTGTACTTTATGTTTTACTATATTTCGAAATGCTATTTTTAAATTTGTGTAAATCATCACAGTTATATTTTGATCTGGTTAATGTTGCTTGCTCTTAAATTGCTCCCAAAATGTTATAACAATTCGTTCAAGCCTAAGAAGCAGGAACTATGCCGTAATTGTAAAATATTAATTATAAGCATATTAATTAATTTTCAGAAAATATATTGTTGGAAATTCCAACACTTTTGTCCTCATTCGAACATATTTTTTCAACTTTGTAAAAAATTGAAAATTAGTATGGAAATTAATAAAATTAGTGAATATTCTTTAACTTCGGTAACTTCTATCTAACAACAGTATAACATGAAGCTCAAAGCACGACTATTAATTGTTGATGATAATGAGGAATTGCTTATGGGTTTGCAAATGTTTCTTACCCCACAAGTCGGAGAAGTGACTACTCTAAAGAATCCAAATCAGCTACCATCGCTGCTCCAGAAAAATAATTACGACTTGGTATTACTCGACATGAATTTCACGGCAGGCGTAAATACTGGCAACGAGGGATTGTATTGGATGAAGCGTATTCTGGAAATTGATCCGAATACAGCTGTAGTCTTAATTACCGGGTACGGCGATGTTGAATTGGCTGTTAGTGCCATGAAAGAAGGGGCTATAGACTTTATTCAAAAATCATGGGATGAAGAAAAAATTCTTTCGTCGGTGCTTAACGCACTTAAAATGCGTGAGTCGAAGATTGAAATCAAAGCCCTGAAAAATAAACAAAAACACCTTTCCGAAAAAACATCATCCAATTATAATCTTTGCATTGGAAAATCGCCTGCCATGCAAAAAGTATTTGCTACTATTGAGAAAGTGGCCAAAACTGACGCCAATATTCTGATACTGGGAGAAAACGGTACCGGTAAAGAAATCATTGCTCGTGAAATTCACCGGCAATCAATTCGTTCTAACGAAATGTTTGTATCAGTGGATCTGGCCTCACTTGCCGAAACACTTTTTGAGAGCGAGCTTTTTGGACATAAAAAAGGTGCCTTTACGGATGCACGCGAAGACAAGCCTGGCCGGTTCGAGATTGCTTCCGGCGGAACACTTTTTCTTGACGAGATTGGAAATCTGTCCCTGTCTTTGCAGGCTAAGCTTCTTTCGGCCATTCAAAATCGCGAAATAACGCCGCTGGGTTCGTCTCAAAAGGTTTCTGTTGATATACGTCTTATTACAGCTACCAATAGTCCCATACATAATATGGTTGAAGAGAAAACTTTCCGGGAAGACCTGCTGTACCGCATTAACACCATTATGATCGAATTACCTCCGTTGCGGGAACGTAAAGAGGATATACCAGCTTTAGTGATGTTTTTTCTGAAGGATTATTGCCAGAAGTATCAAAAATCATGCTCTTCGGTAAGTTCAGGTGCCATGGATAAACTTGTACAACATGCATGGCCGGGAAACGTCCGTGAACTCAGACATTTCGTTGAAAAAGCAGTAATTTTAGGCGATTCACAGGTACTCGTAGAAAACGATTTTATGTTTACGCCTCGTAACAGTAAGGTAACTATTACCGACAATTTGAACCTGCAGGAGCATGAAAAGCAATTGATAAGCGCTGCTATTGAAAAACATAAAGGCAATCTAAGCCATGCTGCAAAAGCGTTGGGTATCAACAGATCTACCTTGTACGAAAAAATCAAGCGATATGATCTATAAACGCTTCTATTTTCGCATAGCCCTGCAGCTTTTGCTGTTTACCATCACTGTTTTCTTGCTCTCGTGGGCTTTACAACATCCAAATTTATTAGTTTTCACCATTAATCTATCCATCATTGGTGCCATTCAAGTCATTTATCTGATTTGGTATATCAACAAGGTAAACCGCGACCTGGCAAGAATCTTTGAAGCATTTCATTTTAACGATGCCACCATCACATTCGATTATAGCCACAAAAGGCATAAAAAATTCGATGCTTTATATCATGAATTCGACCGGTTGATAAAAGAATTCAGGAATCTAAGAAATGAACAGGAAAAAGATCGTTTCTTTTACCTCAATGCACTTAACCATGTTGGCGTCGGACTTATGGTTATTAATGAAGCAGGACTTATACGTTTTAATAATCACGCACTTCTAAAATTAGCAGGCACAGGCAAAATATTCCGGATTGAAGATTTAAATAAGCTCAAACCCGGATTTGCTGAGCTGTTATTAAAAATGGATCCAAAAAGGAGAGAACTCGTGCGCGTCACATCCATGGGCGAAATGGTGCAACTTTCGCTCCGGTGCAGTGAATTCAGGATAGAAAGCGTATTATTTCGTATTATTTCATTTCAGGATATCCGTTACGAAATAGAACAAAGGGAAGTAGAGGCCTGGCAAAAGCTTATCCGCATACTTACCCACGAAATAATGAATTCGGTAAGTCCTATCACGCTAACTTCTTCCGGTATTATCAATATGTTTGAAAAAGAAGGTAAACCCCGCAACGAAGATGAAATAGACAATACTTTGATTGATAATACATTACTTGGACTACACGCTATTCGTAAGCGAAGTAAAGGACTGGCTAATTTTGTAGAAAGTTACCGGAGCATCACCCATCTGCCACCACCAAATTATAGTACCTTCGGAATTCATACGCTTCTGGGACATCTCGAGGTTCTTTTGACCGATGAATGCACCGCCAATCAGATTAATTTCACCAAGGTGATTGTGCCCAATGATTTGCAGCTTATGGCGGATGAAAAACTCATCGAACAGGTAATGCTGAACCTATTGCGAAATGCCATACAGGCTTTAACAGAATGTAGCGACAAACAGATAAAAGTTACTGCCCAGCGAAACGACGATCATATATTCATTTCGGTGGCCGACAGTGGAAAGGGTATTCCTTCCGAAATCATAGACACCGTATTTGTGACATTCTTTACCACAAAGCCCAATGGCAGTGGCATAGGACTTACACTATCTCGTGAAATTATGAAACTCCATGGTGGAACTATCAAAGTAGTATCCCAACCGGGGCAAACGGTTTTTACATTGGTGTTTTAGTAGAAGTAAAAGTACTGCGTACTGAGTAAAAAACTTTGTACTTTTTACTTAGTACTCAGTACTTTTTTGTATTATTTTTATCCCGTTCTAAAATCATTATTATGGCAACGTATGGAATTTGTCAGCTTGCGCTGATACCAATGAGAAAGGATCCAGCCGAGAGAAGTGAAATGACCACACAGTTATTATTTGGAGAAACCGTTGAAATCCTGGATAAACAAGGCTCATGGAGTTATGTTAAATGTCATTTGGATGATTACAAAGGATGGCTCACCACAGGCATGTTAAATGCTATGAGTGCCGATGAATTTAACAAATATAAAAATGCAAAAAAAGTATATCTGAAGGAGCCTGTTTGCAGGGTATTGTCGCCCGAATCTAAACTGCCGGTGACATATCTGGCGGGAGGCAGTACGTTGATATTACAGGATCATAATCAGATTTTATTGGGTGATCATATACTCAGCCTTGAAAATGATGCAGAGTTACGTTACCCCGATGCCCCTCTCGACATCATGGGTATGGCAGTTAAATACAAAAACACACCTTATTTATGGGGAGGGCGAACTATTTTCGGTATTGATTGTTCTGGGTTTACACAAATTGTTTTTAAAACAAATGGTATCCAGCTTCCGCGTGATGCACATCAACAAGCTGAGCTTGGTAAAACGGTGAACAGTGTTGAAGATGCTAAACCCGGCGATCTTGCTTTTTTTAACAGGGAAGATGGAAAGATTATCCACACGGGTATCATCCTTGAAAACCAGGAAATTATTCATTCTTTAGGTAGGGTACGTATCGACAAACTAGACCACAAGGGCATTTATGACACTAAATTAAAAATTCATTTGCATACGCTTAAAATTATTAAGCGAATTCTTTAAAATAAACTTTTTTTTATTTAATATTGAAAAGAATATAGTCTCAGAAGTTACTAAAAAATAAAAGACTATGTATGCTTTTTCGGACTATACACGACTTATACTACTGCTCGCAATTGGCGTAGTTATTTATATTATTTACAGGCGGGAAAGAGAAAGAGAAGAAGAAAAACAGCACAAGGAAGAAAATTATTAGTTAGTTAGCGTTTTACCTTTTGCTTGATTTGTGAGTACGATAATATGGTGATCCTCTCCTGATTTACAAATTCATTTTGGTTGATCTTTTAAATAATGCAGGTACCTTAATTTACCTGTGGAATTAAAACGTAATTAATTAGTTAGCTTTTATATTTTACAATAAATCCAATTAATCACCAAAAATCAAAATGCTATGATCAAAATTATGTTAACAGGTGCACTTGGTAATGATTGCGAAGTGCGGGAAGTAGGTAAGCGTAAAGCGATTAATTTTAAAGTTGCCGTAAATCAGGACTATAAGGATTCTGAAGGCAACAAAGTAGAGAAAACCGAATGGGTCAAAGCTGTCCTCTGGAAAAGTGAAGGCCAAAGTGCAAAAATCACCGACTATCTGAAAAAAGGTCAAAAGGTTTACATCGAAGGTATTCCTACCAGCGAAGGTTACGAATCAAAAGAAGGTGGCGTCAAATCCAATCTTACCGTAAACGTTAAAGAATTGGAACTTTTAAGTGCCTCCAAAAATTAAAAGC
>CAYZNC010000050.1:10869-25316 GCA_964478555.1 uncultured Bacteroidales bacterium
TTCACCCCTTCCTCCCCCTCAACATCTCATGTTTCCCCGGTGGGCCCGGTAAACGTTCCACGGTAAATCCAATCTTTTTCAGTGTCCTGCGCACATCCCCTTTTGCACAATAGGTAGTAAGTATTCCACCCATATTCAGATGACGGTATAATTTTGTGAATATTGACTCATCCCACAATTCGGGCTGTTGAGCGGGTGAAAAGGCATCAAAATAAATCAGATCGTATTGATCCGTCAGTTCTATGGTAACCAGGTCCAACTTCATTTTTTTCAAGGCAAAATCTTTTGAAATCATCACAGTCTCTTCCCACGGAGCCTGATGTAATGCGTCGAAAACATTGGCATCGGCATCAAGCATTTTGGGATAATCCAATAAGGTAATCACTGAATCGTCCAATGGGAACAATTCGACAGCGTGGTAATGGACCTGTATATTTCGCTTCCCTGCTTCAATATACGTTAGGTAAGCATTTAGCCCGGTACCAAACCCGACTTCAAAAATATTAAGCAAATTTTTCCCACATTCCAAAAGGCCCGCTTTAATAAAAACATGTAACGATTCAGTGACAGCCCCATTCACAGAATGGTAACTCTCCTGAAACCTTTCGGAAAAAACAGTTTTTGACCCGTCAGCGGTGGTTTTTATCATATAAAGAGGCTATTAGATGTTAGCGGTTGGCGATTAGCCGTTGCATAAAAATTGTAAGCTTAAAATGAAATTGTAACCCTAAGATAAATGAAACCGGATACCCTCCTTTTTTCAAGGAGGGCAGGGTGGTTAAAAAAAAACATTAGTAAACTACTGTCTTCTGATGGTTTGCAGCTTATTCTCCGCCATATACGCCGCAAAGTTTTCGTATCCTTTCTCTTTGATCATCGCTATGCAGGCTTGCCGGTCCGAACGCAAAACCACCGCAAAAATTTTGGAGATAAAGTTGTTGAATTTCTTGCAATTCATAGCGTTGGTATACTGTGTGCAATCGGCACAACTTTTATAGCTATGTTCCATGCAACACGAACGTACCTTGCACCAGGTTGCTTTGGAATTTTCAGCACAACCCGGACAGCTGCCTTTTGTATATTTACCACATGCGCCACAATATAAACCGCAATAAGCAATTACTTTAACATCATTAGTAATTTGTTTTTCCATAGTCATATATTTAAAATAGTTTCATTTGTTTTGGTTCGCTTGATTTAGTTTTAATGTACAAAGTCTAAAGTTTAAAGGGATTTCAACTTTGAACTTTAAACCTTGTACTATTTAAACATCTGCATCTTCTTCGTTTCATTAAAAAACTGCAGTAATTCCTGCTTTCGTTCCGCAGACAAGTTGTGCCACCGGATACCCTGAACGGCACCTTCCAAAGCTGAAAGCATGCAATAACAGGCTCCAGGATCAATAGCCTTGATACGCAGAAACGCCTGTTCACTGCCCACTGCTTTAAGCTCTTCAAACGTATTAATGCCAGCCTCCTTCAGTTTTTTGGCACACTCTTTACCAATATTCGGTTGTTCCAGCAAATCGCTCATACAAATTGTTTATTACCGCTTTCTTATAAAATTACATTTTTGTTGGTTCCTGGCTTTATATTTTTGCTAAAATTTCCATGGTATTTTTTTCCTCCCTGGAAATAGTCATCAGTATATCAGATGCTTCTCTTAGATAATTGATGTTTTTTGTTTCCGCAACTTTTTCAAACAAGGCAGAAACCTGGTTCCAGCGTTGTGCAATTGCCGTAAAGTTATGGAATCCATGGTCCAGCGCTTCCAGTTTCAGCAGTTCGTAGCTTTCTTTTAAAAAATCGCGATATATATTCCTAAAGAGCGCTCCACCAGTGCCGGCTTTTTCCATCAACATAGCCTGGGTAGCAAAATCACGTTCGATATTTTTAGAAGTGTTAAACCATTTGAAAATTTCCTTGCTGGTCTTGGCAATGCCTTTATAGGAAACATTCTGAATTGGTGGGTTTAGATATTCGGAAGCATTGTTCTTAATAGCGCTGATAATAACAGGCTTGAGATCTTTAAAATCGCCGTTTTTGTCTATGGTGAATGATAAATTCCGCGATGACATGGGGCCCTTTTCATTTCTGGCCAATGCAAGATTCCTTAAGCTGGTTTTAACAGTGGGGCCTTGCTGCTTCGTATCCACCAAAAATGCGTCGTCATTATCATAACCGTAAATAGTGGCATAATGGCCCGCAAAGTGAATTTTATTGGTAAAGTAGTCCAAATGATAACAGTCTAATTTAAGACCTACCGGTACATTACCATCGATGCTGGCTTTAACAGTCTCCCAGGCCTTAACAGGAGACGATGTTTCCTTAACCTCCAGTTTTAAGTTTAGGCCTGAAGCGATATTCCGGGTTAAAACATCCGGTTTGGTGCGACCACCCATAAATGGAAAATCCATTAACTTCATATTCCAGAAAATATAACCCAGCCCCTCTCCTATCCCGAACATCATTGGCTCCGAAATATGTATTCCCAGGTGGTTGAGTAAATTACCAACGGCTGTCGTCTCGCAGTGCACCCCTTCAAATGCTTTGAAATTGTCGATCTTTTTCATTTTTAAACTTTTTTTGTGCGACCTCAAATGTCCTCAAAGGTTTCAAAAACCTTTGAGGTCTGATTGTTAACATGGAATCAAAAATAACATGGCAGAGTGACAACGGTATGTCAGCAGGAAAAATAAAAAGTACGAAGTACTGAGTAAAAAGTACAAAGAATAAGTACAAACTCAAAGTTTATAAAGTTATATTAATTGACGCTTCCAGGTCTGCAACACTGGAAGGTCATGCAGGTTGCTGAACCTGCCAGCGTACGAAGTTCCTGCCAGCGTTAAAAATCAGGCCAGTACAAACTTAAAGTTTATATAGAGCCACTAACCGCCAAAAGTCAACCGCTTCTTACTACAGTCTAAATAACTAATGCCCCACAGCCTACTGCTCAAAACCTCTTCTTAATCCCATGAATATAATCTCCTAAAATTTCCTTCAATTTATGAGGTGAAATAATTTCCACCGCATCGGCGTACATGATAAGCCAGCGGGAAAAGTATTGAAGATCGCTGGTGATAAAATTCATATCGGTATAACCTTCTACTTCTTCTTCATCGATAAAACCGTAATAATATTTAATGGTTTTTATAATGGGCATCACAGAGGGTTCAAACCTCAGCCTGACTTCGAACAATTCGGTTGATTGTTGCAGTTTATAAAAATATTCGCGCATGGAAAGCATTTCGTGCTTCTTGCATATTTCAGTGTTTACTTTTAAACAGATCATACGGTCCACACGAAAATCGCGGTATTCATTCCGTATCCTGCAGAAAGCGATCAGATGCCAGCACAAACTGTAAAAACAAAGTCCTACCGGTTCAATGGTTCTGTTTTGTGTTAACTCATCTTTATAAATGCTCTGGTAATCGATGGTTATGGTATAATGATTCGCCAATGCGTGATGAATATCCGAGAGATAATTATTGGGGAAATCGCTTTTCAGCGAATAAAACACTTCAATGTTCGTGTGCAAATCGTCGACAAACTGTTTTTCACGCTCAGGCAAAACGGATTTAATTTTGAACATAGCTGATTGAAAATGCTGGCTTACCGATCGATCGGTAAGTTTTTCCACCATCTTCTCCGCGGTGAGCATGGCGCTGGCTTCTTCCCTGGTAAACATCACAGGGGGCAGGTGGTAACCATCCACAATAAAATAACCTTTGCCCGCCTCGGCACCAATAGGAATACCCGCTTCTTCCAAAGCACGAATATCTCTATAAACAGTGCGCTTGCTAATTTCGAAACGCCTCGCAATTTCTTCGGCCGTCACAAACTTTTTGCTTTGCAGATGAATTAAAATAGCCGAAACCCTGTCGATGCGATTCATAATGATTTGATGTTACAATTCCGTACGTAACCGAATAGGTACAGATTCCCTGCAAATATAATTTGTTTAGCATTGATGTAATATTCTCCATCGAAAATAATATATTTTCACCATTGGTCATTATCAGGTTTGGTACTTATAGCGTTTTTTAACAAAGTAATTAAATCATTGACATGCGTATCTATATATCTATAATCATATCTATTGGTTACAGATCTATGGGGCTTCTCTAAATCATATTCTTGCATATATCCATTTCCGTAGTCAACCCATTTAAAATCGGTAAGCTCATATTTATACCTACCATCTTTTATTTTAATAGTTAATGTTAACAATATTTTAAAATTTCCATATTTGATATAACCCCGGCTCATTATTTTATCTTTATCATCTAACTTTATATATTCAAAATTATTGGAGAGCCATAGTTTAGCTCTGTTATAGATTTCTTCGGCCGGCACACTATCAACCTGTATAACACTGGTGTATGTTACTTTCCCATTCATTAATGGCAGAATACCTTTTAGCTTGTCCTGTGCCTGCACAGTTATTGAAAATACTAAAATAAGCGTTAAACAAAGAAGTGATTTCATAATGGCTAGTATTAAATTAATAAATTGAATCCTGAGATACTAACGCCATTCACAAATCGTACCAAATTCTAAAAATGAGACTTTTATAATGCATATCGGGTGGCGTAACTTTCACTAATAGCGTTGAAAATCAATGAATTTTTTGTTTAATGTTGGGAGATTTTTTAAATTTGAGTAAAAATTTTATTATGCGTATAAAAGTAGTATATATTTTCTTTTCGTTTCTAATTCTTTCTCCGTGTTAATCTGTGTTATCTGTGGTGAATTATGTTAGTTCATGTTTTTACTTTTACCACAGATTCACACGGATTTTCACAGATAGTTTGTGGCTATTGATGTATGGTAATAAAAATTTACTTTAACTAAATATCATGGAAAATTCCGATAAAGAAAAAATTGAACAAATCATTAAAACAAGAAAAAAAGCCCACACCTTTTATTCAAAAAAATCAAAGGTCTATCAATCCTTTGTGGATATGGAACAAAATACCTACAAAAACGGTAAATTGAGTAAATTGCAGAAAGAATTAATTGCCATTGGCATATCCGTGGTAATAAACTGTGAGTCGTGCATGGAATGGCACATTAAGCAAGCCCTTAATGATGGAGCACCTGAAGACCAAATAATCGAAGCCATTGAAGTAGGTATTGAAATGGCAGGCGGTCCGGCTACAGCTTCTGCACGATTTGCGATGAATGTACTTGAATATTATCAGCAACCTAAATAGGATGAATAAATTTTAATTCCAACGCTGCCAGGTTGCAAGACCTTCCAGTGTCCTGACCTGGAAGCGTCAAAATACCAAACAAATAAAAAGAAAACATTACCACTATGCCAGACTCAAAACAAATATTTATGCTAACCTCTTTTTTGGTTCTCCTGTTGAATACCGTATTATCACAGGGAATCAATAAAGATAAAAATGAGTGGATTAAAATTGATATAGAGATAGATAAATTAACCAACTCTATTGAAAATTCAATTAGTGGAGATGTCTTTGATACAGAGTTAATTCTATTTGAAAAAACGGACAGAAGTTACATAAAAGCTAATTAGCTGTTTGATTGGAAAAAAGAATTAAATGACTCATCTAAAAAGGTTTATAAGCTTGTCATAGTCAACAATCCCAAAATTATTCAAGGATTGATTTGTATATCTGATAACCATGATCATTTTTTTATGCATTTGATTGAAAATGCAAAATTTAATAAAGGAAAAAACAAATTATATAAAGGCGTGGCAGGCAATTTGATTGCATTTGCTTGTAAAGAGTCCTTTTCAAAAGGATATGATGGGATTGTATCATTTATTGCAAAGACTAAGTTGATAAGGCATTATCAGGACACTCTTGGCGCCAAGGTTTTCCATGCAAACCAAATGTATATTGACACATCAGAATCGATGAAACTTGTAAATAGATATTTTAAAAAATAAGATATGGGCTATATTAAGGAACCAGATGGTATTGATTTTGAGTTTATAAATCGACCATTAACGCCAGAAGAAAAGAAGGCATTTAGCGAATTTCTTAAAAAAAAGAAAAAATTAAAGGCAAAAAGGTATAGAACCAAGATTGACACATCAAAGAACTATGTATAATCAAACTGAAAATTCTCCGTGAATATTGGTTATGTTTTCAACACTGGCAGGAACTTCGTACGCTGCCAGGTTAAAGACCTTCCAGTGTCCTCAGACCTGAAAGCGTCGAATACAAAATTAAAAAAACACTATTCAAAAATAAATCCCCGCACCTATTTTAGCATTAAACCCTTTTTTAACCGGATTGCCTAGTAAAAAACCATCTCCCTTATAACTCACCTGCCCTAGCATAGAAAATGTACGATTCAATTGAACCATCGTTTTAAAATTTACCTTGCCGGAAATTACTTTTTCACGATATTGATGGTCGTCCTTTTCGTAATATAAAAGATTAAATCCCTGCGACCATAAATCAAAACCACCATCGAACCTAAAATGATGAATGGTCATTAAATTAACCAGATTAACTCCTGCACCATAACTTTTGCCATCGATGTTGCCGCTGGCCCATCGATAATACGTTTCAAACAGGGTTTTATGGTATTTCAGATAAAGGCCCGCATAGTATTCAGATCCAAAGGGTGACAGATGAAAGTCGGTATAGGGCAAAATCATTATATTCTTTATCCTGATCATCGGATTTTTAACCTGCGACTTTCCCGATATAATGAAGTCCCGCCCATAATTAAACAAAGCGATGAGCAGGCTCGGATCTGCAAAGCTCCATATTGCTCCCCTCCTGGCGGCATTATAAATGGTCTGTTCACTGTCCTTTGATTTTATTTCAAAATCTTTAATATATTCCACCACATCCCATCCCCCGCCAACATAATTATTCCAGGCATAAGAGCCGACTTTGGGTGAGCCAATAATGTAAAATGGCAAATCGAGTTTTAATACAAACGAAAAAATATCATAATGGTAAAAATAACTGTTTAACAAACTCTGGCGATAAGCTTCCCGTGCAAAGATGGTGTTACTTTCACTACCTCCCACATCTTCCAGTACCTTGCCATAATAAGGTAGTTCATCCTTGTTAAAATGAACCTGCGGTTGTCCGAACCAAGGCGGGGAAAGGTCATAACTTTTCACTTTCACATTAAATTCTCTTATTCTGAATCCATGCCCCATATATTCATGTTGAACCGTAGAAAGCCAGTTTGTAAAAAAGTAATTTAAGCCTAAATCAACAAATATACGGCCCATGAAGGTGCCTTTTTCAAAACAATAGTTAAAGCCATCTGCCTTATTATGGTGGCAGGATAGCTCATCCAAGCCTCTGCCGAACAAACGCGAAACAGAAAACAGGTTTTGTGCATTTCCATCCATGTCATATTGCCCTGAGTACACAAGCAGATAATGATCTTTTGTTGAACCGATTTCCTGATTTACGATAGCCTCCTTTTTTAAGTATAAAATGGTATCCTGAACCTGGGCAAAGGTTATGGTAAAGGATAAAGAAAACAGCATAATGATTAGATTGATCCTTAATGAAAACATAGTATCAATTTTAAATTAAGGTAACTATTCTTTTACGATCCTCTCTACATAACTAACCCTTTCCATAACGACCTTAATCAAATACATTCCATTGGGATATCCTGATAAATCAATAGTTGCGGATGTTGAATTACAATAGGTTTGAGAAAACTTAAGTTTGCCTTCGACATTGTAAATATCAACAAATGCGTTTTGCACTTTTGTTGTGCCATAGGATATTTTAAACAGGCCTGTATTCGGATTGGGATATACTTTTATTTCATTTTGAGTTTCCTTTAAACTTTCAACTCCCGTAAAAACAGTATCTAATTTGAAAACTCCAAAATGTTCAGTTCCTGCAAATAGACTATTACCGATAGAAACAATAGATAAAACATTATCATTAGTTGGCAGACCGGTACTAACTTTATTCCAGCTTGCGCCATTGTTTGTGGAGAGAAATACCCCATTACCGGTTCCTGCATATAGGTTTGAGCTGATACTAAAGAGTGTAAAAACATCCGTATTTGTCAAACCTGTGTTCACCTTTTGCCAACTTGATCCGCTATTGGTCGATATAAATACCCCATTGCCAGGCAACCCGGCAAAAATGTTTTTGCCATTTGAAACAAATGCACCTCTGAAAAAATTATTTGGCAAACCGTTATTAGCGGCACTCCAATTAGTCCCGTTGTTAGTTGAAAGAAATACGCCTCCCATGGTTCCTGCAAACAGGTTTGTGCCGCTGACAAAAAGCGCCTGAATATTTTTATTTGTCAAACCTGTACTCACTTCACTCCAGCTAGTTCCATTATTAGTAGAACTAAATACTCCGGCATCAGTTCCGGCAAATAGATTGGAGCCAATCAGAGCAAGTGTTTTAACATTTTTATTTGATAAACCTGTATTCACTTCACTCCAACTGGTTCCACTATCGGCAGACAGAAAGACACCTCCACCATCTGTTCCCGCAAACAGGTTTGTGCCACTGATAACAAGCGTCCAAACACCTGTATTAGTCAAGCCTGCATTAGCGGCCGTCCAATTTGTGCCATTGTTGTTACTGTAATATATACCACCCCTATTAGCAGCTGCAAAGATGGTTGAACCAAAAAATGTCAACGCCGTAATAGTACCAATGGTTGGTATATTGGTTTGTGACCATTGGGCATTTATTTTACTTGCTTGAAGAAATAAATAAAGAACAATAAGAATTGTCGTAAAAATTGTTTTCATAGCACTCATTTAAGTTTAGAATTATCCTCAAATGAAATCTAAAGCTGCCAAACCGTTTACCACATTTGTAAGCAGGTTTAACACTTTTTTGATGCGAAAGATTTGCTATTGAAAATCAGAAGGTAAAACGTGAAAATATTCTTTAAAACGTTTGGTGAAGTATGAAAGGTTATCAAAGCCTGTTTCGTAAGCTGTCTGGCTTACCGAAGCTGCTTTGGCTTTAAGGAGCTGAGCGGCGCGCTTAAGGCGGATGACACGAATAAACTCATTGGGCGAATAATCTGTGAGTGCTTTAAGTTTTTTGTGCATGTGTTGTCGCGACATTCCTATTTCTTTACTCAGAAAGTCCACATCCAGGTTAGGTTCTGACAAATATTTTTCAATAACAGCAGTAAGTTTTATCAGAAACTGGTCATCAAGCGAGACCGCAATTATATCAGAAGGATTAACAGATATTTGTTTCCGGTATTTATCCTGCATCCTTTGCCTTCTTTGCAGTATATTTTTAATTTTCAAAGTCAGTTCTTCTTCATCAAAAGGTTTGTTGATATAATCGTCAGCTCCCCTTTGCAGGCCTTCGATTTTGCTTTCCCTTCCGGCTTTTGCAGTCAGCAAAATTATAGGAATATGGCTTGTTTCGATATGTTCCCTAATTTTTAAGGTCAGTTGGTACCCATCGGTTTCCGGCATCATTACATCTGAAATAATAATATCCGGTATCTCTTTCTTTGCCATTTCAATGCCTTATGTTCCGTTGCTTGCCTCAAGTACGTTATATTCTTCAGAAAGGCTATCGCTTACATAGGACCGCAAATCGTTATTATCTTCAACCAGTAAAACCGTTTCTTTGTTTTTACTGGTTTCTTTTTTCACCGCTACTATTTCACCGGAAGGTTTTTCTTCTACTAATTTTATTGCTTGATACTCTTCAACTTCTGTACAGCTTTCAGTTTGAACAATTGGAAGGATGACCGTAAACTCTGTCCATTTGCCTGCCTCACTTTCTACACTTATGGTACCGTTATGCCGCTCTACCAATTCTTTTGTTATAGCCAATCCTATGCCACTTCCTTCAAAATGCCGTGTGATGGTTGCATCAGTTTGATAAAACCTGTCAAAAACTTTATCAAGGCTCTCAGAAGGAATACCAATGCCGGTGTCCCGAACTTTTAAAATTGCCGTATAATTTTCCCTGGAAATAGTGATCTCTATTTTCCCATTTAAAGGGGTAAACTTAAATGCATTGGATAGCAAATTACTTACTATTTGTTCCACCCGTTCAGCATCGAAACAGAAAATCAAATTTTCCTGCATTCCCTTAACTATAAACTCGATATTTTTTTCTTCAGCAATGGATTGGAACATAGCTACAAATATGCGAACCTGCTTATTAAAATCATGCAATTTTAATTGGATTGTCAATTCATTTTTATCACTTTTTGAAATATCAAGCAATTGGTTGATCAGCTCCTGTAATTTACGGGAATTTCGGAGCATGACTGAATACAATTTTTGTGCGCTTCCGTTCACATTTCCTCTTAAAAGCCTAGCCAATGGCGAAACAATCAATGTGAGTGGAGTACGAAGCTCGTGCGAAATATTGGCAAAGAACAGGAGTTTTGCCTGATCAGCCTCATGAAGTTTTTTTGATATTCGCTCAATCTCATCTTTTTGAAATGTGATCTTATTCTTTTGGTTTATGATTTCTTTTAATTGAGCTTCAATTTCATGACTTTTTTCTATGATTTCATCCCTCTGGGCAACGAGTAACCAGTTGTCTTTCTTCTTTTTTCCATAACTTAGAAATAATACTGTTCCAAGTAAAGCAAGTAACAGTGAAATTACAATAAGAAAGTTTCGATATACTTTCTGCCTTTTTGTTTCTTCAGCTGATAGGAGCTGTTTGGCTTCGTTCCCTTTAATTATTTTTTCAACTTTTAGCCTCATATCAAAATCGGCCAGACCAAATTCTCTTTCAATCATTGACAAACTATCACCCATTATTTGTGAAAGGACTAAGTATCCATAGGCTGCTTTCATATTGTTAAGGGCTAAGTAATAAGTATTCAGATCAGAAGCCACTCTTTTTATTAACAAAATGTCATGGATCTCCTTTGCTTTATTTAAAGCTATTTTGTAATGATGTTCTGCCTGGTGGAGTTGATTTGTAACCTGGTAATAATCTCCAAATTTCTGATGTGACAGTATGATGGCTTTTTTAGCATCATATTTTAGTGCCAGATCATATGTTTTTTTATAATATGAATATGCTTCAGTATAGTTCTTTGTTTTCAAGTACAGATCTGCAATCTCAAATAATGGGACGTAGTAATAAGTCTTCATATTAAATCCGTAACCAATATTGTATGATTTCTCAAAACTGTATATAGCCTGATTAATGTTCCCCATT
Source organism: uncultured Bacteroidales bacterium (assembly GCA_964478555.1). Taxonomy (GTDB): domain Bacteria; phylum Bacteroidota; class Bacteroidia; order Bacteroidales; family JAAUTT01; genus JAAUTT01. The sequence goes on from CAYZNC010000050.1 coordinate 22,022, forward strand.
TTTTTATAAACTCTTCCCAATGCTGAATAAGCTAAGGAAATTTCAGCCCTGTTTGTTGTTTTGTTAAGGCAGATTAAAGCATAGTATAGCGCCATGCTGTTCCTTCCAAGAGAAAGATAATAATCACTTAGCGACTGATATATGTAAATATTCTCAGGATTTTTATGCAAACCTTCAAGCAAATAATCCATTGCTGTCTGCTGCGTTTTTTTTTGTCTTAGCAAATACCTTGCTGTATTTAAAAATGCAATGCTTTGTAATAACTCATGATCACCTTCAGTTACCCTCAAGAGGTAGTTTAAATATGCTATGGTCTTTTTATTATTGTTAATGTCCAGATAATAATAGTAAACCAAAGTATAAGTAAAAATCTGATCCTGCTTTGGCATTTTTTTGACCAGTTCCAGCCTTCTTTTTATAATTGTTTCTGCACTATCGTATTGGCAAGATTGAATATAGGCATCGACCAAATCTTCCGTCGCATTGTATTCAGACTGTGTATCCTTCCTTTTCTGAAAACCTCTTATTGCTATTTTGTAGTAATTGATTGCCGAATCATGATATCCTAAGCTATAGTACGCTTTACCTAAGCGCTCATAGCTCCAATCTCTTTGATATTCGTTATTCATTGATTTACCCGTTTTCAGGCACGCTTTGAAAAAAATGCTTGCAGAATCAAACTTATCTTCCTGCAACAAAAGAATGCCTTTCGTATAGAATGCCCAAGCTTGTGTCCATTGGTTTCTTGAATCAGATAGATCATAATAAAGCCATTCTCCATAATATTTTGCCCGGTTAAAATCCAGATAATAGTTTTTCCAGAATATATTATACAGTAACATGTATTTGGAACTATCAGACGTGCATTTTTCATACAGTTTCCTGATACTATCCGATTCGTTTTTTAAGGAAGGGGTATTGACTATTGCATAAGTATTGACGGATAACAACGGCATTAAAAGCAAAGTGGCGTGATAAATCAAAAACGATGCTTTAAATGCGACTGGTTTGTTCATGATATTGCATAAAAATTATCCTTGTTAAAGACCCTTAAAGACAAAAAGACCCTTAAAAGAGTAATTTCCTTATTTAATTTAACGCTGGCAGGAACTTCGTACGCTGCCAGGTTTCGCTACCTGCAAGACCTTCCAGCGTCGCAGACCTGGAAGCGTCAAATTCAAACTCCATAGCCCTTGCCCACTTATATCTTGTTTTTAAATTATATTTGCCAGTTTTCAAGTTTTTCCTAACTTTCACGCTTCAATTTGCATAACCAGGTGAAACAGGAAGACGATAAGGCATTATTGGCGCATATTAAAAACGATAACAAACTCGCTTTTGATACTCTTTTCAGAAAATACTACACGCCTCTCTCTCGGTTTGCCTGTAAATTAAATGGTTCGGAAGCTGCAGCTGAAGAAGCAGTGCAGGAAGTCTTTATCAATATATGGGAACATAGGCACCACCTGGAAATTTCGAAGGCTGTTATAAGTTATTTATTCCAGGCCGTCAGAAACAAGGTGTACGAGCAATTCCGAAAAGTTAAAACCCGCGCCAAGTACGAAGAAGAATACGCTGCAAATATTCCGGAGCATGAGGAACCCCAGGAAAGTGACCTTAGCAATTATGAAATTGCCTGCCTGGTCTGGACCGCGGTAGAACAATTACCTGAAAAGTGCAGAGAAATATTTCAACTCAGTCGCGATGAAGGATTGACCTACAACGAAATAGCGGCCCACCTCAATATTTCAAGTAAAACGGTAGAAAATCAGATGGGCATTGCCTTTAAAAAACTGCGTGAGCTATTATCGCCTGCCATGAAATCTAAAAATACAATCACGCAACTGGGCATGATGCTTTTGCTTTCTATGATGATTTTTTTATTTTTAGCAGTATTAACCTATCGATCAGTCACAAACATAAATATCTTCGCAACGAAACAACAATTATCAGAAAAAATATTCAAGGGTTATGGGGGTATCAAAACCGGCATTCATCTTTTAAACGAACATTAGTCAAAATATGGTAAAAGAAGTTCCATATAGTTTGTTAGCCAAATTCTTCTCGGGCAATTGCAGCGAGGAGGAAAAATTACAAGTAACCCAATGGCAGAAAGCCAGTGCAGAAAATGAAGAATTATTCAGAGAAACCGCGGAGCTCTGGAAACATTCCAAAACAGAAGGCAAAGGTTTTAATCCAAAGGTTGAGCTAGCCTTGAACAAGGTTAACCAAAAGCTGGGGGTTGAAAAGTCATCCTCCAACCATAAGGTTATCCGGATGGTACATTATACCAGACGCATTGCCGCAGTTCTTCTGGTCGGCGCCTGTGTTTGGGTGGCCTATCAGGTGACGCACAAAAAGTCCGGTAATTTTGCTCCCATTGAAATTGTTTCCCTGCAGGGTGAAAAGAAAGAGGTGACATTACCCGATGGCAGCCACGTGTGGTTAAATTCATCGAGCAAACTCAGGTATGCGGTAAAGTTTGAAGGAAATGAGCGGAAGGTAGCACTCGAAGGGGAGGCCTACTTTGAGGTTGCTAAAAATCCGGCCAGACCTTTCATAATTGACGCAGGAACTTCCGTTACAACCGTTTTGGGCACAGCATTTAACCTTCGTGCACGCACAGGAGAAAAGACTGTTGCAGTTACTGTTGCAGAAGGTAAGGTAGCTTTTACCGGTAAAGAAATGCCAGCGCAGGATGCTGTTAAGCTCATCGCAGGCGACCTGGGAATCCTAACCCTCGAAACCAAACACCTTGAGCGTGTTAAAAACGATGATCCAAACTTCTTAGCCTGGAAAACGGGAAAGCTTATTTTCAAAAACACCGCCTTAAAACAGGTTGTCGCCAAATTGACTGATTTCTATGGTAAAAACATTCGGGTGGACGATATCAGCAAGGCTGAAATACCCTTCACCTCAACGTTCGACCATAAGCCATTGCAGGATGTCATAACCATTATGGAGATGTCGCTCGGATTAAAGGCAGACACGATCAATCACGTGATCGTACTGAAATAATCCCTTTCTTCAAAATAACAAGTGCGCATCAAACACGCTGTTGACGAACAGCGGATTCAAATTCTACTGATGCAATCTTATGGCATTCGCTGGCTCATCATCGATTAATTGTTTAACTTAACAATGAATGCCATGAAATCAAATCTATTTTTATATATATTATTTTTATTCGTTTGTTCGGCTAATCTATCGGCACAACAAATTAAGGTTACCGGAAAAGTTACTGATGGTTTAACCGGCGATGCTTTGCCAGGCGCTAATATTACTATTAAAGGAG
>CAYZNC010000051.1:0-23000 GCA_964478555.1 uncultured Bacteroidales bacterium
TAAAGGTATTGCGGAAGATCTTTTTAAACAGCAGGCAAATCTGGTAATTGCCGATATCAACGAAACCATAGGAACAGCATTTGCTGAACAATTAAACACCCAAGCTGCTTCTAACCGGGCAGTATTTGTCAAAACCGATGTTTCTGTTGCAGAATCAGTTCAGAACCTTGTTTTTGAAACGGTAAAACATTTCGGAGGCTTAGATGTCTTTATCAGCAATGCGGGAATTCTCAGAGCAGGAGGTTTGGAAGAAATGACTCCCCAAATCTTTGACATGGTGACGAAAGTAAACTACAATGGCTACTTTCTAAGTGTTAAATATGCCTCGGAAGTCATGAAGCTACAATCGAAATATATTAAAGGGTATTTCACTGATATCATTCAAATCAACTCCAAGTCGGGTTTGAAAGGTAGCAACAAGAACTTTGCATATGCCGGTGGAAAATTCGGTGGGATAGGCCTTACCCAGTCCTTTGCTATGGAACTGATGCCCTTTAATATCAAAGTGAATTCCATTTGTCCGGGTAATTTTTTCGATGGCCCTCTGTGGAGCGATCCCAACAATGGGCTATTTGTACAATACCTGAATGCAGGCAAAGTACCTGGTGCCAAAACCATTGAAGATGTGAAAAAGTTTTATGAAGCACAGGTGCCAGCCAAAAGAGGGTGCACCGTAAGTGATGTAATGAAAGCCATTTATTACATCATAGATCAGGAATATGAAACGGGACAGGCGATACCCGTTACAGGTGGCCAGAATATGCTGAATTAATTTATCGAAATTTATGAAAACAAAAGCAGTTCGTTTATACGGGAAAGAAGATTTAAGATTAGAGGAATTTGAATTACCCGCTATCAAAGACGATGAGATATTAGCACAGGTTATATCCGATAGTATTTGCATGTCTTCTTACAAGGCTACTAAACAGGGTGCCGATCACAAAAGGGTCCCGGATAATGTACATGAAAATCCGGTGATCATTGGCCATGAATTTTCAGGGCTTTTGGTTGAAGTTGGAAAAAAATGGCAGCATAAATTTAAGACCGGCCGTAAGTTTTCCATTCAACCTGCTTTAAACTACAAAGGAAGTCTGGATGCTCCGGGCTATTCATACAAACATATCGGCGGCGATGCTACCTATGTTATCATACCAAATGAAGTAATGGAAATGGATTGTCTGTTGGAATACCAGGGCGATTCGTTTTTTCTGGCGTCTCTCAGTGAACCCATGTCATGCATTGTTGGCGCTTTCCATGCAAGCTATCATACAACTAATGGTGTTTACGTGCATAACATGGGTATTAAAGAAGGAGGAGCAATGGTCATTCTGGCCGGAGTGGGTCCTATGGGGTTAGGAGCCATCGACTATGCTATTCATTGCGAAAGGCGTCCCAAATTGCTTGTAATTACGGATATTGATGATGAACGATTAAGCAGAGCTGCATCCATACACACGGTTAAGGAAGCTGCAAAACATGGCGTTCAAATGGTTTATGTCAATACTAAAACCCAAACTAATACCGTTGAATATATCAAATCGCTAAATGGAGGAAATGGCTATGATGATGTCATGGTTTTTGCTCCTGTAAAGCCCGTGGTTGAACAGGCCGATCAACTTTTGGGAATGGATGGTTGCCTTAATTTTTTTGCAGGTCCATCCAACACTGAGTTTAAAGCTGAACTGAACTTTTATAATGTTCACTATGCTTTCACGCACATTGTTGGCACCAGTGGTGGAAATACAAATGACATGCGTGAGTCGCTTGAATTGATGTCACAAGGCATTATCAATCCTGCCGTAATGGTGACTCATATCGGTGGTTTAAATGCAGTAGCTGAAACTACAAAGCATTTGCCTGAAATTCCGGGAGGGAAAAAGCTTATATACACCAATATAGCGCTACCACTCACAGCTATTACAGACTTCGAAGAAAAAGGCAAAGTTGATCCGTTGTTTAAAACCTTGCATGAAATAGTTGCTAAAAACAATGGTATCTGGTCGGTTGACGCTGAAAAATATATATTGCAACACGCCGGTAAAATATAAATAACACAAACCCTAAAATACTAACGAAATGCAAACAGAAAACAGGTTAAAAGGCTCGCTTCCGAAAATAGGTATTCGACCTACCATCGATGGTCGTCGTGGTGGAGTTCGCGAATCATTGGAGGCACAAACAATGAAAATGGCTCAAAACGTAGCTGTGTTTTTAACGGAAAACCTTCGACATGGGAATGGAAGTAAGGTTGAATGTGTAATTGCAGATACTTGCATTGGTGGTGTGGCCGAGGCAGCTATGGCTGCGGAAAAATTTGACAGGTTGGGCGTTGGGGTGAGCCTTACGGTTACTCCATGTTGGTGCTATGGAAGTGAGACCATTGACATGGATCCACACAGGCCTAAGGCTATTTGGGGATTTAACGGAACAGAGCGTCCGGGAGCAGTTTATTTGGCTGCTGCTTTGGCCGGTCACAATCAAAAAGGATTACCCGCTTTTAGCATATACGGAAAGGATGTTCAGGATGCAGGTGATAACATTATTCCTGAGGACGTAAAAGAAAAACTTTTGCGCTTTGCACGAGCCGGATTGGCTGTTGCTACTATGAAAGGTAAATCATATTTATCACTGGGTTCCGTATCTATGGGAATTGCCGGTTCAATCATTGATGCCGATTTTTTCCAGACATATTTGGGAATTCGTAATGAATATGTCGATATGACTGAGTTTACACGTCGCATCAACGAAGAAATATATGATAAGGAAGAATTTGCAAAAGCTTTAAAATGGACTAAAGCTAATTGCAAAGAAGGAACTGATTATAATACCACTAAGAAAGACCGGGCAATCATGGATAAAGCCTGGGAAACCGTTGTAAAAATGACGATCATAGCACGCGACTTGATGGTTGGCAATCCTGCTTTGGCAAAACTTGGTTTTGAAGAAGAGGCGCTTGGACATAATGCAATTGCCTCCGGTTTTCAGGGTCAGCGTCATTGGACGGATCATTTTCCTAATGGCGACTTTATGGAAGCAATTCTTAATTCGTCATTTGACTGGAATGGAATTCGTCAAGCCTACATTGTAGCTACTGAAAATGATGCTCTGAATGGAGTGGCTATGTTGTTTGGCCATTTACTGACTAATACAGCACAGGTATTTTCGGATGTTCGCACATATTGGAGTCCGGAAGCTGTTAAACGTATTACTGGTTATACCCTTACAGGAGATGCTGCAAATGGTATCATACACCTCATAAACTCAGGTTCTTCGGCATTAGATGGCAGTGGAGAGCAAACTATCAATGGCAAACCTGCTATGAAACCTTTCTGGGATATTACAGAGCAAGATGCCAAAAAATGCCTCGATGCCACTACCTGGCCAACTGCTGTCTACGAATATTTCAGAGGGGGCGGCTATTCTTCGTGCTTTTTAACAAAGGGGGGTATGCCAATTACCATGTCACGTATCAATTTAATTAAGGGTATTGGTCCTGTTCTCCAAATTGCGGAAGGTACAACTGCAGAACTTCCTGCCAATGTGCATAAGACATTGAATGAACGTACTGATAAAACGTGGCCTACTACCTGGTTTGCCCCTCGTTTAACTGGCAAAGGGCCGTTTAAGGATGTATATAGCGTAATGGCTAATTGGGGTGCTAATCACGGAGCATTTTGCTATGGTCATATCGGGGCCGACCTTATCTCGTTAGCTTCTATGTTAAGAATACCTGTTTGCATGCATAATGTAAATGACGATAAGATATTCCGGCCAAGTGCATGGAGTGCATTTGGAATGGATGCTGAAGGCTCAGATTATAGAGCCTGCGAAAATTATGGACCTATTTATAAGTAATTGGGATAATTGGAGCATAACCTGGCAGCGTCCTAAGACCTGCCAGCGTTAAATCAATCTTAACCTATACTTTCTTAACTTTTCTAAAATCAGTAGGGTTTACTCCGGTTTTTTGTTTGAATAAACGCGAGAAATAGAAAAATGAGGAAAAGCCCAGGTCATAAGCGATTTCCTTCATTGATTTGTTGGTTGCCGACAACATATCTTCCGCTTGTTTTATTCTGAGCTGAAGGTGATACTGTAATGGTGAAATGCCTGTATATTTTTTAAACATCTTTCTGAAATAGGAATATCCAATAGTCAATTCGTTGGCTATTTCCAGGGCATTAATATTCCGGTTTAGGTTGTCGCGCATGATAACACATGCTTGTTTAATCTTCTGCTCGATATCTTTTCCTTCAAATTCTTTATTTTTTATGGTTGCAATGATTTGTCCGATATAAGCAATGGTCAGACCTGATGCTACCAATTGGTATCCAGCTTTTTCATTCATGATTTGTTCCAAAATCCGGTAAAATATATCCAACAGTTCTTTGTGAAAGTTTACACGAATTATAGGCTGCTCTACCTTAAAAAATTCAGATTTTAGTAACTTTGATGCCATGGCACCATTAAAGCCAATATAATGTTCTTTCCATCCTGTGCTTTTTAATGGCCTGTATCGATGCCATTCACCCGGAAACAAAATAATAATTGTACCCGGTGTTACGCGAAACTTGCCATGCTTGTTTTCAAATATGCCAAAGCCTTCCGTGATGTAGTTTAATTGATATTCGTAAAGGGTACGTCCGGCATTAAGGTTAAATGAATAAGTTGAGGGGTGACCTTTAGGGGGGTACTCAGTGTTTTTTTCAATGGTTGCTTCACCAGCAACATATAGATACACTCCCCATTCCTTATCTTCCTCAGAGACAGTTATATATTTGAAAACATTATTTTTCATAATAATATCATTTTGTGCAAATATAGTAGCATTTTAAATATTGATATAGCGATTTGGCAAAACTACTTTTAGCTCCACTAACGAAACTAAAAAATAATTATGAGTTCTTTAACCGGTATAGCCTTAATTGGATTGGGTAGCATAGGTGCTGCTAGTTTTTATGTCCCTTTTAAAAAAGTTAAATTGTGGGCATGGGAATCATATTGGATTACGCAAGGTATAGCGGCGTGGATTATCATTCCATGGCTATTTGCTTACATTACTGTTCCCAAGGGAGAATTGATGGCCATACTTGGAGAGGCTCCTAAATCCGCGGCATTGTATGCTGTATTTTTTGGTATGCTTTGGGGTGTTGGTGGTCTTACTTTTGGTTTAAGTATCCGCTTTTTGGGAATCGCACTGGGTCAAAGTATTGCTCTCGGGTTATGTGCGGCTTTTGGTACACTTATACCCCCCATAGTTGCTGGTACAAATCTTTTTGCTACACCGGCTGGCATTCTTACCATGACTGGTGTTGCTATTTGTATTGCCGGCATCGTTGTAATCGGATATGCCGGAGCTTTAAAAAGCAAGGGAATGAGTGAAGAAGAACGCAAAGCGGCTGTAAAAGAGTTTGCTTTGAAAAAAGGACTTTTAATCGCTATTCTCGCCGGTATTATGAGTGCATGTTTTAATTTTGGTTTCCAGGCGGCAACCCCTATTGAAAGTATAGCTATGGCGCACGGAACTCCCGTCTTGTACCTGAAAAATCCATCCCTTATTTTTATTCTTTTTGGCGGATTCATTACCAATTTGCTGTATTGTGCTTATTTGAATATTAAAAATAAAACTTACAGGGATTATATTACTTCTTCTCCAGCATTGTTGTTAAATAATATTTTATTCTCATTTTTGGCAGGCACACTGTGGTTTCTGCAGTTTCATTTTTTTGGCATGGGTTCGAGTATGTTACCTCCAGGGATGGCCATATTTGCATGGAGCATACTTATGGCATTGAATATCGCCATCAGTAATATTTGGGGCATATTATTAAAAGAATGGAAAGGCAGTTCGCAAAAAACAATGGTTATTCTTACGGCAGGTATCGTAATTCTTATTCTTTCAGTTTTTGTAGTGCAGATATACACTTTTATACAACAACACCAATAAATTCTGGTCAATTTCAGAGGGAGCACAACCAGAGATAAGGTTTGGACGCATTGACAAAATAATTGGTTACTGTTTGAAATTACTATGATGAAAATTTTGTTAACTTTACTAATACTGAAAAATTATCGAAAAGTAATAATTTAGTAACTAAGACCTTACACTAATGACAATATCTAAAAATCTAATGCTAAGTCTCGTTATCATAGGGACGCTAGTTTTATCCTGTTCAACAGCAGGATCAAAGGGGGGGTCGAAAGCAAAAATAGGTTTTCTTATTCGCGGTTTTGTTATTGATCGATGCGCCAAAGAAAGAGATTTTTTTGTAGAAAGGATGAATCAATTAGGAGGGGAAGCTATTATTGCTGACGCACAGGAAAATGATCAATTGCAAATTGAGCAAGGAAAGCAAATGTTAGAAAAAGGTGTTCAGGCATTGGTAATATTTCCGGTTAATCTTACAACATCAGCGGCCATTATACGTGCTGCACACGATAAGGGTGTCCCTACTATTGCCTATGAAAGTTTGATTCAAAACTCCGAACTCGATTACTATATTAGTGCGGACAACAGAAAAGGTGGAAGATTAATGGCGGAACATATGGTTAAACGTGTTCCTCAGGGTAATTACGTGATTATCGGCGGCGATAAATCAGACAGAAATGCAATTCTGATTAAAGAAGGCAATTATGACGTTGTAAAGCCTCTAATTAAAGAAGGTAAAATAAAAGTACTTTATGATATCTATGCTGATTGGACAGCCTCGGAAGGTTATAAAGAAATGAAAAGGGTGCTCGACTTATCAGATATTCAGCCCGATGCAGTTTTGTGTTCCAACGATGGAATGGCTACAGGTATTATCAAAGCCCTTGATGAATATGGCTTGGCTGGGAAAATACCGGTAACCGGGCTAGATGCAGAATTATCGGCGTGCCAGCGTGTTGCTCAGGGCACTCAATTTGTAACCATTTTTAAATCATTTAAGAAACAGGCGTATGCTGCTGCCGAAATGGCTTTTAAATTGACCACAGGGGAAAAGGTCGAAACCAATGCTGAGGTTTTTAACGGGGTCAGAAATGTCCCTACCTTTTTAATTAATCCTATTGCCGTTGAAAAAGACAATTTGAAAGAAATAATTATTGATGGCAAGGTTTATTCAGAGCAACAAGTTTATTCAAAAAATTAATACCAAAATTCGTAACAATAACTCAATAAATAGTATACCATGTCAAATAATGAATTAATTAAAAAAGCCTATGAGATAGCTAAAGAACAGTACGCTTCCCTGGGTATAGACACCGAATCAGCCATTAAAAAGTTGGATGATGTGGCCATTAGCTTACATTGCTGGCAAACAGATGATGTTGGGGGTTTTGAAAAACCTGATTCTGTATTGGGTGGCGGAGGCATTCAGGTTACCGGAAATTATCCGGGGAAAGCCAGGAACATAGCTGAAATGCGAGCCGATCTCGACAAGGTTCTGTCGCTTCTCCCCGGCAAACAACGCTTAAACCTGCATGCTATCTATGGAGATTTTGGTGGAACATTTGTGGATCGTAATCAGATAGAATTAAAACACTATCAAAGTTGGATCGACTGGGCAAAACAACGCGGTATAGGACTTGATTTTAATGCTACCTGTTTTTCTCATCCCAAAGCTGACGATGGCTTTACGCTTTCAAGTAAAAATACAGAAATCAGAAAATTCTGGATTGAACATGTAAAACGCTGCCGCACAATTTCAGCCGGAATAGGTAAACAATTAGGCAGTCCTGCGGTTCATAACCTTTGGATTCCGGATGGCTCCAAAGATGTTCCGGTAGATCGTTACACGCATCGTGCTCTGCTGAAGGAATCACTTGATGAGATATTCAAGGAAGTACTTCCAAAAACACAAATGAAAGATGCCATTGAAAGCAAATTATTTGGAATTGGGTCAGAGGCCATGGTAGTTGGTTCCTTTGAGTTCTATCTCTGCTACGCTGCTCAAAATGGTAAATTAATTACACTGGATAATGGGCATTTTCATCCAACCGAACAGGTAGGCGACAAAATATCCTCATGCTTGCTATTTATGGACGAAATTTTATTACACGTTACTCGCGGAGTTCGTTGGGATAGTGACCATGTTGTAATTTTAAATGATGAAATCCAACTGATAGCTCAGGAAATTGTACGCAACAATGCTTTAAAACGCGTTAATATTGGCTTGGATTATTTCGATGCAAGCCTTAACCGTATTGGAGCATATGTAGTTGGCACACGCGCTGCTAAGCAGGCGTTTTTACTAGCACTGCTCGAGCCTACTGCTGAAATAAAAAAATATGAAGAAGCAGGTAAAAATTTTGAACGACTTGCAACGTTCGAAATCTTGAAAACAATGCCTTTCGGTGCTGTCTGGGATTATTATTGCTTAACTAACAATGTCCCCGTGGGTACAGCTTTCATCAAGGAAATTCAAGATTATGAAAAAGCAGTCCTTGCTAAACGATAAACTGAATTTTTCAAAGTCACAGCTATAACACTTTAGTAATTTAGTAATTCAGCGATTAAGAGATTAAGGCATTCGGAATGCATCCGAATACTTAATTTCTTAATCGTCTGGTTTCAAGATATATTTACTCATGCCTTCCATAGACCATTTCAATAAGATGGATCAAAGTATAAAAGATTTAATCGAAATATCGCGCTATTATGGCGCCAATAAAGAATATGTTTTGGCCGGCGGCGGTAATACTTCGTATAAGGATAGTACCCAATTATTTATCAAAGCCAGCGGAATTTCTTTAGCAACCATAGATGAAGATGGTTTTGTATGTCTTTCAAGGGAAGGATTGAAGAAGATTTCTACTTCCACATACAGCAGCAATGCTCAGGAAAGAGAGGAAGAAGTAAAACGAGATTTAAATGCATGCGTATGCTCTAAAAATGGGAAAAGGCCTTCTGTGGAAACCTCCTTGCACGAAATTATTGATTATCCTTTTGTTGTACATACACATCCCACACTTGTAAATGCTGTATTGTGCTCGAAACAAGGGAGAGAGAAGATTTCTAACTGGTTTCAAAACAAAGCTATATTTGTTGAATATACCGATCCGGGTTATGTTCTTTTCAAAAAAGTGATGGAAATGATCGGGCAATATAAAGTAACGTTTCATTCAACTCCTCAACTCATTTTTCTTGAAAACCATGGCGTATTTGTGGCTGCCAATACCATAGCCGAAATCATGGCACTTTATAACATGGTTATGCAAAAAATCAGTAATGAGTTGGTGGTACGCTTGCCAGACCCCACATTGACCATTGATAAAGAAAATACCTTTAGCTCCATTGCATCAGCAACCGGCAAAAAAACACTTTTTGTATCCAATAAACTTATCCTTCATTTTGCGTCGGATCGGGAAGCTTTTGAGAACATAGCTTATCCCTTTACTCCTGATAATATTGTGTACTGTAAATCAAAATATCTTTTTGTCGAAAATGATCATCAACTGACAGGCGAAATACAAGATTTTGAAAAGAAAAACGGATACCCGCCCAAAGTAGTGGTTTTAAGAGGTAAAGGATTGCTGACCCTCGAAGATACCGATAGAGCGGCTCAAACCGTATGCGAGGTTTTTGAGGATATGATGCAAATAAGCTACCTGAGCGATAACTTTGGTGGACCTCAATTCATGACTCCTGCCCAAATTGCCTTTATCGACAATTGGGAAGTTGAAAATTACCGTAGAAAAATAGCTAAAGAATAATAATATTTAATTGATATGATAAAAGTAACTGCTGTATTCGATATTGGTAAAACAAATAAAAAATTGCTTCTGTTCGATGAAGATTTCAGACTGGTTTATCAACGCGAGGAGCAATTTCCAACGATACGTGACGAAGACGACTTTGAATGTGATGATATTGCCCACATCGAATTGTGGATAAAAACAGCTATTGATCAGATTGTGTCGGGTAAGGATTATGACCTACAGGCAGTGAATTTTTCGACCTATGGGGCATCATTGGCACATATTGGCGACGATGGTAACCTGGTTACACCCATATATAACTATTTAAAACCTATGCCCGAGGGAGTTGTTGAGCCTATTTACGCCAGTTATGGAGGAGTTGATGAGTTTTCACGCTGCACTTCATCTCCAGCTTTGGGAATGCTTAATTCAGGCTTGCAAATCCTCTGGTTAAAAAGATGCAAACCGGATGTTTATAAAAAGGTAAAACATTCACTACATTTTCCACAGTATCTCAGTTATTACCTAACGGGAAAAATTACTTCGGAACATACCAGCATAGGTTGTCACACCGCCTTGTGGAACTTCGATAACATGTCGTATCATCCATGGTTAGCCGGTGAAGAAATTTCATTGCCGGCTCCGATTGCCAATAATACAATTTATCCCATCATGGTGGCCGGTAAAAAGATAAATGTTGGCATAGGCATTCACGATAGCTCGGCTTCACTTGCCCCTTATCTGTTGGGAAGCGATCAACAATTTATACTGATTTCGACAGGTACATGGTGCATTTCTATGAATCCTTACAATTACGAACCCCTCACTTCACAGCAACTTCAAAACGATTGCTTGTGTTATATGAGCGTTCTTGGGAAACCTGTAAAATCGTCACGTTTATTCATGGGCCATATCCACGAAGTGAATGTCAATAAATTGGCAGCCTATTTTGATGTTCCTCAGGATCACTTCAAAGGTGTTAAAATGGATGAATTTCTGATCGAAAAACTGAATTTCATCAGCAATGGTCAAAAAGTGTTTTTCAAAAATGGTGTTCCTGCTGACTTCATTGATCTTTCTGTTGATTATACCAAGTTCGAATCCTTTGAGGTAGCCTATCATCAATTTATGATCGATTTAACCGCACTGAATCTCGAATGCATAAAAATGATCATTGGGAAAGACGATCAAACAAAGAATATTTATATATCGGGAGGTTTTGCACGAAATGAGATATACGTGCAGCTGATTGCTTCCTCCTTTCCTGGTAAGAAAGTACTCACGTCAGTGGTTGACAATTCAAGTGCCTTGGGTGCTGCTTTGGTTATTACGGATAAATCTAAATTAAATCAAACCAAACTCGATCTTGGGCTTCGTGAATGGAAAGCGCTCAAAGTTATTTAGACTCCCGTAAACCTGTACAGTTAACCGTTAAAAAATAAGGATGTTTGACAAAGGTAGGACTATTTGGCTGAAAATCAGATTTCAGAACCGATATTTTTTAATAAATGCTGTTATTTCAAATATCTTTAGTTTTTTAAAACGTCCCGTACAACGAATAAAGCTCCGTATTGCAAAATAGTGAGCTGTAAAAGCGGAATTGTTCACGGTTGGTATTGTGTTTCCGCTCGAGGTGCAAAATAGGTACACCCGTTGTTATATTGAGTAATGAAGCGATGGTTTCGTTGGCACGAATAGCTTTTAGTTTTTGCTCACCACTTATAATTTCTATTTGGTAATATTTATGAAGCGTGTTGAAGAGCGATTTATTTTCAAGCTTACGAGATACAAAGCGGGGAAGGTTAATATTGGGTATAAAGGTTCGCTCATAAAAAAACGGCACACTATTAACTAATCGAAGACGTTCGAAGTAAATACAACCAGACTGAATCTCCTGATCGCTTAAGGTAAACATAAAATTAGCAGGCCATGCAATCAGGCTTGGCTTCACAATAATCGATGTTTTTAAATTACTTTGTCCAACTGCCGACGTAGTACCCCGTACTGAAAGCAAACCTATGCCATCAGGGATCTGACAAACAATACTTCCTTTGCCCTTGTGTTTTTTTATGAAACCATCATTTAGCAGCCTATCCAGAGCATGGCGTACTGTTGGACGAGTTATGCCATGTGTTCTGCCTAATACATTTTCCGAAGGCAGAATATCTCCTTCTTTATAACGACCATCTTGAATTTGTTTACGAAGTAACTCATACAGCCTTTTATAATGCGGATGTCCTTCTTGTTTCATATTTTGTTTTCTAAGAGATCAATCTCAAATATAAACTAAATTGTTAACATGTAATTACAAGTTGAAGGAAAAATTTTCGTGATTAAAATTGTAAGAATGAGGTTTTTTGACAACCAACCACAAAGGTTTTTGAGACCTTTGAGGTTTCTGTTCCAGGCCAGATTAAATTTTTAAATACAATTTCATTTTTCTCACCTCTTAAAGCTTTTGCAAAAGATGGTTAATGCGTTCTTTGCGATCCTCTTCTTCCCTTAACCAGGAGCATCCATAGTTGTCTAACTTTGACCTGTGGGAACACCCAAAATTGAACTGAAGCCCCGTTCTTAGATTTATATTTTTTGTATCCAAAGGTTTTATGAAGCCCAGAATGTTATCACTCACCGCATAAAATTGAACAGGCGATTTCCCCAGTTTAATGCCTAATCCCAAATTTTTTAAACTTCTGTATAAGTATGAATAGCTGAGACTCACAGACATTTTTTGTTTGAATGTCTTATTTAATGAAAGTGTGAGTCCGGAAGTAATTCTGAAACGATTGATCCTTCCCGATAACACTGCCCCAGCGTTCAAATCCTTTGCTAAATTATAGGTTGTCCCTAAATAATAAGTTGGAATAAGAAAGTCGAGGTATGCGCTGGGTTTAGCCTTGATGCCGAAATCATCCTTCAGGAATATGATCATGTGATCAACATAATTGACCCGCTGTATAGTATCATTCAAAGGCCCCGAATACAAAAAATTGCCATTATCTTTAAAATTATATGCGTTGGATGCCCATCGAATCAATCCCAAATCCAGAAGGCTTCCTGAAACCGTAACTTTGTCATTACGATAGTTGATAAACCCTAGATCGAAGGCAAGTCCCACATTATTCCTGTTTAGTAAAATACTTTTTATATTACCGTTGTATTGAATGGTATTAATATTATGCTCGCCATTGAGTATTACGTTTATAGGAATAGAAGTGTTGGCATTTAACCGGGAGCTGAAATTCCAATCATAGGTAACCGGGTCGGTGTATAGGTTAACATTGGATCTTGTAAAGGCTGTATTTAGCTTACCAAACAATAACTTGGCACGAACACCCCAAATAAAATCACGAGCGGGTTGCCGGGCAATTCCAACGGCATA
This sequence comes from uncultured Bacteroidales bacterium, assembly GCA_964478555.1. GTDB lineage: Bacteria > Bacteroidota > Bacteroidia > Bacteroidales > JAAUTT01 > JAAUTT01. Next base: position 13,061 of record CAYZNC010000051.1, read on the forward strand.
TTCACGACGATAGTTTAAGAATAAGGCCGTACGACCCAGGTTGGCCGTTTTACCTACAAACTGTGTATTACCGTTCCAGGCCAAAGCAAACAGATCGCGCGGAAAGGTGACAAACAAATCGGCCTTTTCATTAACAGAAAAAGTGATATAGTCTTTTTTCCGCCAAAAGCCAACGAATAAAAGATTTACATGCGCCTGAGCATCCAGGTAATTAGTGCGGGTAAGTCTTTTCATAACGTCGTTACCATCAAATAAGTAGGAATTATCGGGTTGTTTTTTCAAAATTTGATGAATTGTAAACGAAGGGTTCCCAAGCTCCGCGTGTACCGACGACAAAACGGGTAAACCTATTATCCACGAACAGTCATTTCGAACAGCCGGGTTCACAAAATTTGCCTGGGGTGTGGACTGCATTAAAAAAAGGGTACTGTTTTGTTGCCCATTAACAAACATGAAGCATTGAATAGAAAAAAAAACAGTAAGCGTGTGGACCCTGTGCATTACTTGGTGGCATCATTTAAATTATACTGCAATTCTACTTGTAAGGCAATATTGATAAGGAGGTTATTATTATCGCTCAACCTCATAGGTTTATATTTCCCACCGGTGCTTAAAAATTTTCCCTGGTACACTAGATCGGTTGCCTGCTTAAGCATAGTTAACCTTGCACCTTCAAACGGTACATCAATTAGAGCAGAAGTAGTTTGTTCAATATCACCTTGTGCATTTACCACAGCTGGTTCCAATATAACCTGTCCATTAACAAATACGGAATCGAGCAAACTGCGTTGGTTGTATATATAAACTTGTAAATACATCTGCGTGGGAAATGAATTAACTCCAAGGAGATGAAAAACAACACGTTTAATCCATTTTTCGCTCGCGTTTTTATCACTCAGTGTAAAGTTGATATCATAATTAATCGTAAAGTAGAGGATGTTGTTTGGATATATATTTCCATCGTAATAAAATGAACCATATCGGCCTGGTACGCTGCTGGTATCAATTACAGAAGGAACATATATTTTTAAATCACTTGGTCCGAAAGGAACGGAAAAGCTTTGGTTAATTAAAACATTTTTGTTGAGGTTACTGATATCTTCTTTGACACACGAAGTTAGAATGATGATTAGCACCATTGTACAATAAAATAAAGTTTGCTTTAGCTTACATACCATACCATGAAATTTAAACCTCTCATAATAATAAACGCTTGAGAGTGAAAGAAGTTATACTTACAAGAGAAAAAGTTTTTACCGGAAAAGGATTATTCAAGGCATGGATCTTCATCAAACAAATCTAATGTAAGTTGATCATCCGGGCACAGTTTAAAAGATTTCCTGTGGTATTCGGTGATACCATGTTGCTGAATTGACATTCGATGGGAGAGGGTTGCGTAACCTTTGTTTTGGCACCAGTTGTATACGGGATAAATTTTGTGAAGGGTTTGCATAAAATCATCGCGATATGTTTTTGCAAGGACTGATGCGGCAGCAATTGAAAGATACAGGGAATCACCTTTTACAATGCATTTATGAAGTATGTTGGGTATTGCAATAAAGTAATTACCATCGATGATGAGAAACTGAGGACTGACTTTTAGTTTTTGCACTGCTTTGTGCATGGTATAAATGGATGCTTTAAGGATATTGTGTTTATCGATATATTCGTTATCTGAAGATTCTACAGCCCATGCAATAGCATTTTGTTCAATTTCTTCACGAAGTTCATAGCGTTGTTTTGCGGTAAGCAATTTGGAATCGGTAAGAAAAGGGTGTGTATAGTTTTTCGGGAGAATTACTGCCGCAGCAAACACTGGGCCTGCAAGGCAACCGCGACCAGCTTCATCGCATCCGGCTTCTATGAATTTCTTTTGATACGAGCTCTTTAACATAAAAACCACTTATAAGTACTTACAGTAGCTAAGAAGCTTCAAAGATATTAAATTATTAATATGTTTTTTTCCTGGCTTGAGGATTCGTTATGCACCGGAATCTTTTTACCGAACTACCCAATTTCATTGAAACGGAAAGCTCATGGGAACCATACGTATACCTCATAACTTCATTATTCCCGTAGTCGAAGGAATAGGTGAAATAAAGCCGGTTATATCTGAAACCTACAAGTGCGATAAAATCACTGCTTGTTCTGTAGCCCAAGCCAAACCAGAGAGCGTTCTGATATATCATTCTTAAAACCACATCGGCTTGTGCAATAATACCTGAACTAATGTGATCATTAGCTTTGATCAATATAGAGGGCTCATACTGCCAGTTAGCGCTCGATTTTAAATCACCAAGGTAGGATGCTAATAGATAATAAGTACGTCTAAATCTTTCATTGGACGACGAAAGATTCACTTCTGTATTTCCAAATGTTACAGACGATTGCAGAAGCTGCACGGCCGAAAGCCCTATTTGCAAATGCGGGTATTTCAGGTTCATGCCAAAAGCTATATCTGGCGTCCATATGGAGCCATTGGCTAGTCCACTCATGATGTCGCTGTTATTTTCAAAATTCAGGTACTGTGATCGAATATTCAACTGTGTAATAGAGCCTGAAATGCCAAATGAAAGTTGTGCGGGGTTCAGGTATAAGTGATAGGCATACGTAGCACTGATGCCCTGTCGCTGCATAGCTCCGTTAAAATCGTTTATAAAACTTAGCCCCCACCCCACATTACTTTTATGGAGGCTTTCATACTTATTGCCCGAGGCACCCAAAGTTTTCGCATATTCCCTGTCTAGCGTGCGGTGTTGTATACTTAGTGAATATGTTTGGGGTGTAGGTACGCCATTTCCAAATCCAACCCATTCTTTTCTTCCGGTAAGGTTAATTATGGTGCGACCGTCAGATCCTGCCATGGCCGGGTTTACAATAAATTCGTTCATCATATACTGACTGTAGCGGGGTACCTGGCCAAATGTAGCTACCGGCATCAGCCATATCTGGAACACAACGACTAATAGCAAAAAACGTTTTTGTAGTAAAAAGTTATTCATCTTAGTTGTATGTTTAGTATATGACGGTTACATATCCTTGCATGGAAGCAGAGCCATCACCCATGGAGATGACATAATAGTAAGAATCTACAGGAACCAGATCTCCATTTCTTCTTCCATCCCAACTCACGGGGTAGCCTTTTTCGCTCTCGTAAATGGCGATTCCCCACCGGTTAAATACTTTTACTATGCAATTGGGATATTGTTTTAAAAATTTGATATTCCATACGTCATTCATAAGATCACCATTGGGAGAGAAAGCCGAAGGAACTATCCTGTTTGTTTCAAAAATAATGGTGGTGGCACATGTTTCGGCATTTGCAGAACGATCCGAAATTGTCCATTTCATTTGATTTTGTCCGTTATTTGTAATTCTGAAACCTGAAAATTCGGAAAGCTCATGATAATCGCTCTCATTGTAATTGAATGAATAGATAAGACTGCCAAAACAATTGTCTGTGGCTGCAGGAACAATAGATTTATCGGCATTGCTAAAGATATAATACAACTCATTTTCCATATACATGGCCTCTACATGATATTCCAGTAAACAATTTATTTTTGGTTTGATGGTATCAAAAAGCCTAACAGCTAATAAAGAAGTATCACGGCATCCTGTTAAAGTATTATTTCTTATCAATTGAACTGTGCCTGTGGTATCACTCCAGTTTACTGAAATTTCGGAAGGTTGAGTACCTGCAACAAAAGTTCCTCCGGTTACCTGCCATGTGTAGTTGCACTCATTGTTATAATCCACCTGATAGGATACATTTTGCGAACCAGGGCAAAGGCTCTGGTCACCGGTTACCTGAGGTAAGAGAGGGTCTACAATAATTGCCTGGGTTGAAGTATCACCACAACTGGTTAGTGGATTCATAATGGACAAACCCGTGTAAGTTTGCCCGCCTGTAATATTCTTTATTGTTAATGTACCTGAGTTAACAGATGCGGTGCGGTCTATGGTTCCATCGTTATTCAGATCGATGTTGTAGTTATCGCCTTCGTTCGCACCCGTTAATGAAATATTGATAGTGCCATTTTTTACACAATTGATCATGTCAATATATGCCACATCGTTAATAACTGTATTTGAAGGCCCTTGAATTGATACTAATGTGGGGGCAGTGTATGGTGACTGTACATTATTATTCCTATCAGACATAGTAAAATTAGTAACCAGAGTGCCCACTGGAACGTCCATTATCGTGAGGGTGTTATTATGCACGGTATCCATGGCATCATACATACCATCATTGGTATAGTCGATATCATAAATATCTCCTTCTGTTGCTCCATCAAGCGTTATGATTAAAGTCCCTTTTTCCCAGCAACGGGTGGGGTTAATTGAGGTAATGTCAATTAACCCAGCGGGTGGAGGCGCAGCCTGATAGATAAATATTGTTTTATCCCCGACACCGATACCTGTTACCGTAATTACGGCTATCCTATGTGCTCCAGTGAGGTTTTCAGTGGCTACCAGAAATACGCTACCAATATTTGCCCCCGTTGCAGGCATTATTGTAAGCCATGCAGATGTATCTGGTCTGTTTACGCTCCAAGTAGTATTGGACTGTATCTCAAATGATCCGGTACTATTGGCAGACTGATTCATGTAAACAGTATCCGATGATAAGTCCAACAATAAGGGTGATTGGGAATACGAGGGAAGTGAAATGCTCAATAAAATCAATAAGACAAGAGTAGAGGATATTTTCATCGGCTAATAGTTGAAATTTAATCGATTGAGGCATTTTGGACTGCAAAAATATAAAAAAATATTAAATAAACAATAAGTTGTATATATGCAATTAAATAATTGATATTAAAATAATTACATAATAGCTTAAGATTGCTTTGTATTGTTTAACCGGGATGTTTTTTTTCAACACATGAATCATTTTTAATTTCCTCCCCATTCGTGCCATAATTTTTCTTAACTTAGTAATAATTAGCGATATTTTTTTTTTGAATTCGAACTTTAATTTTACTATGCATGTATTTAAAAACAACCTCAATAAGTTGTTATAATGTTATAAAAATTAGTATATTAATATTATTTTGTTTGAATCATTCAAGGCTATTTTCTCAGCAACAAAATCTTAGATTTACGCATATCACCGTTAAGGAAGGTCTGGCCCAAAACAGAGTATTAGGTATTGTAAAAGATAAGTATGGTTTTATGTGGTTTACTACCTGGGAGGGACTATCAAAATACGATGGTTACAAGTTCACAAATTATGTTGCGGATAACCACAACTCCAAAGCAATTCAAAGCAACAGAATTCATCAATTGTATAAAGATCCCCGCGGGAATCTCTGGATTTTGACCTTTGACACATTGGCATTCCGCTATAACTATGAAACGGATGACTTTAACAGGTTCACAAAAAAAGAAGTGCCAAAAATCATCTTTGATTCATTAGAATGGGCGAGAAACCTTATTTATAGTAAGGTTAAAACCGCCAATTACCAATGGAATGTCCAGCAGCAAGACAATACTTTTGTTAGTAGTCTTTTAATGAATAAGATAGTTCAAACCTTCACTAAAACAGGGGAAAAATTAGTATACAGGCAAGATCCTCTAAATCCATGGGCGTTGAACGATGAAACTGTTTTTTGCATCACTAAAGATGATAATGACATATTTTGGGTAGGTACCGCTGGCGGAGGAGTGAACAAGGCTGATTTACGGCAAAAGAAATTTGCACTTTACCAGCACTCCATAATGAACAAGAATACCATCATCGATAATTCAATCAGAGCCATCTGTGAAGATAATCGGGGAAATCTTTGGATTGGAACACTTAGCAGTGGTTTGACCAAAATAGTCAGGAAACAGAATAAGTATACTCATTATCAGTACAATTACAAAAATAATGCAAATAGTTTGATTGACAATCAGGTGCGCGTAATTTATTGCGACAAAAAAGGATATATATGGATTGGTACCAAAGTAGGTCTTGATCGCTTTGATCCTAAAAATGATCGTTTTCATCACTACATTAAAGATTCGAAAAGTGGTCTTCCAAATAATTCCATTTTTTGGATTACCGAGGATCAGTCCGATAATTTGTGGATTGGCACAATGAATGGCATTGCCAGATATGATAAAGAACAGGACAATTTTATTGCTTTTCCGACCAATTATTCGCCAATGCAACAACGCGTCAGGGTAATTATTAATGATGAAAAAAATAGTTTCTGGATTGCTACCGATGGAGGAGGGCTTCTTCACGTAAGACTTACCATTTCAGAGAAAAATCAGGAGCAACTTAGTTTGATAGCTCAGTATTTGAATTTGCCCAATAATCCAAATTCGTTAAGTGATAATAGAATTTACGCTATACTGAAGGACGATAGAGGACATATTTGGTTGGGAACCGGAGGAGGATTGGATCGCTTTGATCCTTTAAGTGCTACTTTTAAGCATTTCAATAAAAAAAACGGGCTACCGGATGAATTGATCATGGGTATATTAAAAGATGACCGGGGGGATATCTGGGTTAGTCACAAAAGAGGACTCTCGAAAATAAATACGCAAAATTTCAGGATACGAAATTTCAGTCAGCAAGATGGTTTACAGGATGACGAATTTGCGGAGGATGCTTATTTTCAAAGCAAATACACTGGTGAAATGTTTTTTGGTGGAGTTAATGGTTTCAATGCTTTTTACCCCGATAGTATTATCGATAATCCCTTTATCCCGAAAATTGTACTAACCAGTCTTGAGATATCAAATATACCGGTTACTTTAAATAAATCTTTTAATGGGAGAGTTATACTCACGAAACCACTGTACATGACCCCAGCCATTACCTTAACATACCGTGATAAAAGCGTAACCCTGGAATTTGCAGCACTTCATTATTCTAATCCTATGAATAACAGATATGCCTATAAACTTGAAGGATTTGATCAGGATTGGATTAGCACGGATGCAACAAGGCGTACTGCATCGTATTCAAATTTGGCTCCACAGACGTATACGTTTAAGGTGAAGGCTTCGAATAACGACGGATTATGGAATCCCACCCCGCTTGAGCTTAAAATCATAGTTTTGCCACCCTGGTGGAAAACGACTATTTTCAAAATATTTATTTTGTTCCTTTTTGGTTTATCACTTTACTTAGCTTATTATCTACGTTTAGAAGCCTATAAGAAAAAGCAAAAAGAGCTTTCATTATTGGTTAAACAACGTACTATTGAACTGGAGAAGTCTAACGAACAAATGTTGCAGCAGCAAACTCAAATTGAAGAACAAACAGAAGTAATTCGAACCAATGCCGAAGAACTAAAAGTAGTCAACGAACGTTTACTCGAACAAACCGATGAATTAAAAGAAACAAATCAACAATTATCTGTTTTAAACTCTACAAAGGACAGATTTTTTTCCATCATTGCACACGATCTTCGAAATCCGTTTCATGTGGTTAGCGGATTCTCTGAGATACTGCTGAACGATTATGATAAACTTCCCCCTGAAAAAATTAACAAATTTCTTCATCTTATTTATGCAACTTCTTCTAACGGCCGAAATCTGTTGGAGAATTTGTTGTTGTGGTCGCGTTCTCAAACAGGCCGGATTGCTTACGATCCAGCTAAAATAATTCTGGCAACCGTTATTGAAGAAACCATTAATTTATTGGATGGGGATGTGCAACGAAAAAATATATCTATTCAGCGGTTAGTTGATAATCATATATTAGTATGGGCCGATGAAAATATGTTAAAAACCGTCATTAGAAATTTGATTTCAAATGCATTAAAATTTTCTTTCGAAGAAGGAGTGATCACCATAAAGGCAATCGTTCAAGATTCTTATGTTGAAGTTTCGGTGGCTGATACTGGTGTGGGTATTTCACCTGAAAATCTGGCGCTGCTGTTTCGTATAGATGCTACCATTACTACGAAAGGTACCTCAAATGAAATAGGTACTGGTTTGGGTTTAATAATTTGTAAAGAATTTATTGAGCGGCATAACGGTAAAATATGGGTTGAAAGCGAACCGGGTAAAGGCAGCCAGTTTAAATTTACGTTACCTTTACCGTAAGCTCGTTGGTACCGTTCTCCTAATAATTTTCTTCTCTTACCTGCATAAAAGCTTTGGGATGCAAACAAGCAGGGCAGTTTTCCAATGCTTTTTCCGATTCGTATACATAACCGCAATTAAGACATTTCCACCAAACTTTACCGTTCTTCATAAAAACTTTATCTTCCGATATATTTTGCAACAATTTAAGATACCTGCGTTCATGTTCGGCTTCCACTTTTGCAATCATTTTAAACGCTGAAGCAATTTCAGGAAATCCCTCTTCTTTAGCAGTTTCAGCAAATTTGACATATAGATCCGTCCATTCTTCCTGCTCACCCTCGGCAGCAGCCTTCAGGTTTTCCTTGGTGGTGCCTATTACCCCAGCAGGATAAGATGCAGTGATCTCTACCATGCCACCTTCCAAAAATTTAAAAAATCTTTTTGCATGTTCTTTTTCCTGGCTTGCAGTTTCCTGAAAAATTGCAGCTATTTGTTCATAGCCTTCTTTTTTTGCCGTACTTGCGAAAAACTCATAACGATTACGTGCCTGCGATTCACCTGCAAATGCTTTTAATAAGTTTTGTTCTGTTTTGGTTCCTTTTAACGATTTTGTCATAGTTGTTGTATTTTCTTATTTTCCCAATTTTCTATTTACAAGTACCACTGATAGTTCCCAAAGATAATAAATTTTATTCATTTTCGATTTGTATTACAATCATCTCTTTACCGCAAGCACGCATGGTTTTTTATATTCCTTTACGGTTCCATCGTCGAATACAGTGCGGATAAAAATAATGTACATACCTACCATGCACATATGGCCTTCATCGTCACTCCCATCCCATGTAAGCGATCCCTGACTACCTAGCAATTCATTATTAAACAATTTCCGCACCAAACGTCCCATAGTGTCAAATATGTATACCTGTACACGACAGCCGGGTTGTTCAAACTGATAGTTAATTTGCAGAAAGTCCTTATAGCCATCGTTATCAGGACTAAAAAATTCATCGGCAAGGCTTACGGCTTGATTAGCTTCGGTATTATCTACAGATTGAGAGTTTTTATATCCCGGTGTTCCGTAACCTGCTGTTTCAGCTGCCGAATGCCAATTACCCGGAAAATTAGATGGCCTGTCCGGACTGATTCTTTCGAGCGATATTCCATTCACATCCTTTAATGTGGCAAGTTGCATTTTTTCTGAATATGAGAATTCATCGATTATTGCAAAAGTATCATTCATTAAAACAATGCTCCCAGCCTTGTCATCAAGCGAAGCCATTTGAGGCAGTTCTACAAAATTTTTTTCATCCTCAATTTTATAAAAGGGCTTTACTTTGTAAATATTACTGGTTATCAATAGGTAAGACATTGGTGCGATCAGAAAACCGGTTTCTGATAAGCGCACAATATTACCAGGGTTGTCGTTTATTTTTGTTCCTAAAAGTAATTCACTGGCATCCAGGAATTTATTTGACCGGTTATAGAGTTCAACATAATCCGAGCCGCCGGTTTTGGCATTAAACAATACCTCGTTAATGACCATATCTGTTTTTTCAACTTTTTCTGTCATTCCGATTGAGAGGATGAGGTCTTTTCCAAGTTGATTTCCAGCACAATCTCTGATGTTTCCATTAATTTTTAAGGTGTAAATTTGTCGCGGGTTTAAGGAATGGGGTAGGAATGAGCGAACCGATGAAAAATGATTATCGTTCATCATAATCCTGTTAGGATGTCCAATATCAGGCAGTATTTCATAATTGCTGCAATTGGCAGCCCATAAGTTATCCATGGGCTCATTATAAAACAGAATAACCACGGTATCGCTCACCCACTGCATTCGATTTAATTTGAGCTGCATTATATCATGGCTTTCGTTATAAACAGAATTTTTACTCCCAGGGGT
>CAYZNC010000051.1:23100-25264 GCA_964478555.1 uncultured Bacteroidales bacterium
GCAAAAAGTGTCCAACCTGTTAAATCGAATGATTTTTGGCTGCGGTTGTAGAGTTCAATATATTCGGCTTCTGGCAGACCTTGGATGGGAGTAGGGTCAGCCATAATTTCATTGAATACCACATCGAATAAACGGGGAGTGCAATACCCGAACGTCAATGATGTGTCATTTATTTGAAGACCCCAAAGGTCTGTGATCTTTTTTATGTGTAGTAAATTTTCTTTTTCACATTGAAAGCTGTCCGCAAAGGTCAATTCTATAATTCGACTTGTATTATGGTGTATTTTAAGTAACGTATTATGCGAAAGGTCATAATTATCCATAATGCTTGATGAAACAGAATCTACCGCTTCTGAAAACCCCACCTGGAGCCGGGTTTTGTCCAGAACCTTAAAACTTTCGATAAAAGGCCTGGTGCCATCGTTGTATGGCTCGCCGGAGACCTCTATATCGTCAACATATATTTTTGTGGAACGCGTTTGGGAGTAGATGCACTGAAGTCCGAAATAAGCAGATTGTATAATTGTATTATCGACGCCCTGTGCAGCCAGGTTGAAATTTCTTTTACCAGTAGAATCGCAGTAAATAGCCCAATTTCCCTGATCGTCACGTGTTACCTTGATGCGGGCATTCACCGTATCGCTGTTGAATATTTTATCGCGTCCATCGGCAATAAGCGTTGTGGTTAGTCCGACCTGCCGGAACAAGCATAAATCATCGTTTGTACCACCAATCCGGAGAAAATATCCATCCAATGGCTTTGATAGGTCAGCGCTGCCTGACATCAGGTAAACATTGGCGTAGTTTTTTGACGATGGGTTAAACTCCATTTTTATCCAAAACGACCAGGTTGCTTTGAAGCAAACTTTTGAAGGCGTGACCAGGTAGGCAGAAGTGGCTTCGGCGGGCGCATTTAATTGCAGTTGCCCTGAAGAATTTACCATAAATTTAGAGGTATCGCCATACCAGGTTGGGTTGGTACTAAAATTTGCATCCGAAAAATTCTCGGTCCATTGGGCGAATGCATTCAGGGGAAGGAATGACAGAAGCAGGAAAAAAGTTTTCATCTTTATGGGCATTAACTTGTTGGTTGCTTATTAATGTCAAAAAGGTGAAAAGGTAACCCCGAAAAATGGGACTTTTTTTCTAAAAAGTAAAATGTATTTGGTTATGAGAATAATACAATGTGGCCAATTGAAAAAGTTTGGTTACAACTTTTAACCAAACTTTTAAATAACCTGATTTAAATAATTGATAATAAGAAAATAAACAAAAAGTTTCTTTCAGACCAGCCCGAAGCAGGCGGGTTTATGTGTATAAAATCGTAGAATTATGCGGTTTTAATTACCATTCTCCTCCAGCACCGCCACCGCCGCCGGTGCCGCCACCCAACCCTCCAAATCCTCCATCTCCTCCGCCTCCTGAGCTAAAGTCGCCAAATGAGCCTGAAGACCTACCGGAGCCCATCATCATCAGCCAGAATGGGATGTTTCCTCCGCTTGAGAACTGGCGACCACCACCGTTACGGCGGTTAAATAGGCTAACGATGATTATTACGATAAATATGATAGCTACAACAGGGAATTTCGATCCTTTATGCTTATTTGTTTTAGCCATATACTGGCTTGGTGTAAATTCTCCGCGGAGCAATCCATATATGGTGACTACCGCTTTATCCAATCCCTGGTAATATTGTCCATTTTGAAAGGCAGGGACTATTTCCTGTTCGACTATACGTTTACTTAAGGCATCCGTGACAAGACCTTCGGATCCATATCCATTGGATATATATACGATACCTTTTTCATCATTGGTTTTTGGCTTCACAAGCACTACAACACCATTGTTTTTCTCCTTACTACCAACACGCCATTTTTGCAGAATTCGGGTTGCCATATCCCACCCTTCCAGTCCATTCAGGGATTTTACAATAACAATATCTATCTCTATCGTAGTTGAATCATTATATTTATCCAACTTTCTTTCCAGTTGTTGTTGTTCACCCTGGGTTAGAAAACCTACAAAGTCGTTTACTAACCTGGCGGGTTTGGGACGGTCTGGGACAACATCGGTTTGCCCACTTACTATCCCTGAAATCAGTAATAGTAGTATAATAAAACCAGTTATGGATATTCGATTAATTATTTTGATTTGTTTCATGTCA
>CAYZNC010000052.1:0-25248 GCA_964478555.1 uncultured Bacteroidales bacterium
TTGAAGCGATGGTTGATAATACCACAAGATTCTTTGAAAGCATGGGTAACTCAAGTGCAGATGCTTCTTCGAGATCCTTCTGTAATGATAAAACTTTTTGATCGTTTTGAAGTGATTGGTCACTTTGTAAAGTACGATAACGATGTAACCCTGATTTAATAACATTGGCCAACGATCCTCTTTGTTTGTCGCAAACAGCAATAGCATCTTCAATGTTATCCTCATTAACAAGACTACGAATATTTCTTATTAATGTACTTAAACTTCCTCTTCCTTTAGCCTTCATCAACGAAATTATTCTTTCGATAGAAAACGTAATAAGAATTAAGTTAATAGCAATCAGAACGGGTACAACGAATCCGCCACGAAAAACAATACCCAGGTAATTGAGTGGGTGACCGTTAAGTACATTTCTATTTTCAAAATTACCCGGATCGCCCATAATAAGATAATATATTGCAAATCCAACAGCTAAACATAATACAATTACAGAAGCGGCGAATGCAGACTGTAATGCCTCCTTTAATGATTGTCCTTTAGTACTCATGTTGTTAAAGTTTTGTTTGAAATTAATTAATTATTTGTTTTTCAATTAAATATACGTTATTAAAATTTTATTTTAAACCCCAAATATATAATCTTCCCCTGATATAACACAATCTCTTTTAAAATAAAGTGTGTATTGGCAAGACTTTTTTAATTTTACCAACAGTTATTCTTGTTGCTGCTGGCTCTTAAGCACTTTGATTATTTCATCTTTTGCCTTACGGGCGTCTTTATTGCCAGGGTCAAGTTCCAATACTTTGTCATAATATTCAAGCGCTTCCTTGTACTTTTTCCATGGCTTACTTTGATTAGCGATGCCAAGGGAGAAGTATGCTTTAATCTTCCACTGTGTGATTTGCGGATTTTTAGGATCGAGCTTCAAAATTTTCAGATAATATTTCACAGCATTGGCAAGATCCTGCTTGGGGCCGAACAAATAGTATGAACCTAAGTAAGAATAAGCACTAAAAAGTTCATTCGCATATTTTACAGAGTCGCTGGATGCTTTGGAAACCACCATTTCATATTTAGGTTTTGCAATACCCAGTTTGGAATCGGGGTCCATATTAAAATAGGTATTTGCAATCCACAAGTACGCCTGAATGTTGTTAGGTTCAACTTTGGTTAAGCGGGTAAACACCGAATCTGCTTTGCCGTATTGTTTATTTTGGTAGTATATCCTGCCCAAATTTAAGTAATCGGTTGAATTTGCCTTGCCCATGTTAATCTTTTTCGTAAGCAATTCAATTGAAATCTTATTGAGTTTTAATTTTTGGGCCATGTCCACCATATCCGTAAATAATTTATAATTGGCGGCTGTGTCCATCTCATAAGCCTTCAATAATATGCCAAAACCTTTGTCAAGCTGGGTAGTATCTTTTAAATTGATAAGCGTTTTACCATAGTAAATGTAATCCGAATTGATAATTTTTTCGGCAGGCATGGTTTTCATTAAGTCCTCCATATATATCTTGGCTTTCGGATAATCTGCAGGTTTCTTTTCAAATGCTGAATAACCGCCTAAGCGATACAAGTAGGGACGAGACTTATCAACCGCAAGAATTTCAGCAATAACCGTTAAAGCACTCTCATAATCTTTTGATTTGAATAGTGCGTTTGCATACTTGGCTTTGGCCGAAGTATTGTTGCCGGATAGATCGAGAAATTTCTTGTAGTTATCTTTGGAAAGCTTATAGTTACCACTCATATAGTACATAGCTCCCAGGCCGGTGTAGAGCGGAGCAAAGGTAGAATCAATGCCTTTAGCCTTTTCAAAATAATTGTTGGCTTCCTTTAAGTTCCGGGCATACATGTAGATATTTCCTATTTTAACCTGGTAAGACGCTGACGTTGGATTCAAATATAAAGCCCTGTTATAATTTGCAATAGCAGAAGAAGCATCATTTTTGCTCATATAAATATCCCCTAATGCGTCAAAAACATCGGGGTTATTAGGAGCAACTTCTTTTGCTCTTTCCAAATAAGCAACTGCTTTTTTATATCTTGGCATTTTTGCAAATAATTGCGCTGTACCAAGTTTTGCCAGCATCAACACTTGTTTCTCGGTATATTTTTTCTTGTTTTTTGGAAATGTGGATTCTGCTTTGTTAAAATAATAATCAGCTGCTGATGTGTCATTCTTACTTAACAGAACTATCATACCAAGTCCGATTGCATTTAATTTATTAAGGCTGTCTGCCTGTAACCCCTTTTGAAATTCACTTTTGGCACTGGCACAAATATCCGCCATAGTGTTAGAAAAAGGATCGGCGATATAACTTTGCAAAATATTTTCTCCATAAAAGAAATATGCATCTCCATTATTTGGCTCAGCTTTAAGCAATTTTTGATATGCTTCATTCGCATCATCATACCGCTCACTTACGGAAAGTTTTATTGCACTTTTTAAATCCTGCGCAACATTCACTTTAACCATACTAAAAGCAAGGCAGGCACCCAAGCATAATTTTAAACCTATACTATTTCTATTTTTCATAAATCAATTCGTTTTTTGTTCAATTTAAATCAGTTAGCGATATAAATATAATTAAAAATTATTAATTTAATTATTATCCAAATTCTTTTTCGATTGCATGAGTCGTACGGGCATCGTTGCAGGTACCAGCTTTGATTTTAATATAATACGCTGTCCTATGTCGGAAGCAACAAATGAAATAAATCCCGAACCCAAACCCGAGAAAGATTCCCGTGAAATCATATAAACCTCACGGATAAACGGATAAGACTTATCTGCAATATAAGCCTGGTGAGGTATATAATAATTTGCGCCTTCAGTGTCATACTCGGATGATATCCCTACCACCCGTATTTTATTAAGAAAAACATGAGATATACTGTCATTCTTATCGCTAATCCAATTCACACTGATCACGCCTATTGCATTTTTATGTTTTTGCACATAATTAATTACCTCATTATTATTATCTGCTGCCAGACAATTTTTTGGAAATTGATTGGGTAATTTAAATTTCTCCAAAAAGTAGCGCACATTCCCCGACTTTTGATTGTCAAAAACAACTTGTAAATCGCCGGAACCTGATTTCGGATTAATCTGATTCCAATTTTTTACCGTACCCATGAAAATACCTTTAATGGTAGGATACTTTATAAGGGTATCCACCCTATCTTTATTTATGATAAATGCAAGTGCATCATAAGCTATCGTTGTTGTACGCGCAACAATTTGTCTACTCGTCAGATATTGTTCTTCATCTTGGGTTAGCTTACGAGTGGTTACAATTAACCGAACCGAATCCTTCATAAAACCATCCAAAATATCCAGCTCTGGTTTGTAGATGGATGCGATGTGTGCATTTGGATAAAGCGATTGGAAAGTGTAAATTTCTGTATCAAATAAAAGTTGAAAAGATTCATCCACTCCAATTTTAATATTGCCTCGTGTAGGAGTTTCCTCGTTGTATGAACCTGAACCTCCATTACAATTCATGAATGTAATAGACATAAGAAAGGCATACAGCCATAATAGCTTGCGATTTAATAGTTTAGTCTTCATCGTCTCTTATTTTATTAAAAATTGTTGTTAAACGATATGCACCATATAACATGATCAGGATTCCCATCATAGTCCTGAAACTTGAAGGTATATAGGTGAAATATTTTGAAAATAAAACAACACCACCAAAAACAAAAATAAATACAACAACAATTATACCAAAAAGCCGAATTATATTATCAAATCGCATCAAACCCCTGATAGGTTAAATATTAATGAAATAAAAAATGCACAATATTAATCATTATTTGCTTTTTTAACTGATCTATTACTATTTTTTTTTGAAGAAGTATAATTTATTAATAACCAATAAATTACAAATGTAATTGCAAAATTAAACTAAATGATAATCCGCCTGGTTACGTTCACCTCCATTGCCAACTGCATGAAATCTTGAAGCCATGGATAATATTACTCGGGATATTCCACTCTTACATGATAAATATTCATCAGCTTACGTTTGAAAATTTCTTTTACAATACTAATATCTTTATAAGTAATATTTGAATTGTTGTACTGCTCATTGATCATCTGATGATATATAATGTTATCAACCAAGTCGTTAATCGATTCCTGATTTTTTTCTCTCAGGCTTCGGGAGGCGGCTTCAACCGAATCGGCCATCATTACTAACGCCATTTCTCTTGACGAAGGAATAGGACCAGGATAGGTGAATTTTTGTTTGTCAATTTCATTTTCCGGAAATTGTTTTTTGAAAGAACGATAGAAGAAGGCCACGGTTGTTGTGCCATGATGTGTGCGGATAAAATCGATAATTTGTTCAGGTAACCCATGTTTACGGGCTATTTCTATACCTTTATATACATGTTCGATAATGATGTGGGCACTTTCTTCATAAGAGATTTCCGAATGAGGATTTTTCTCCGAATGCAAATTTTCAATAAAATACATGGGATTATAAATTTTCCCGACGTCGTGATATAATGCACCAGTACGCACTAACAGCGGATGTGCGCCTATTTTATATGCTGCTTCTTCAGCAAGATTAGCCACCTGAAGAGAGTGTTGAAATGTCCCGGGAGCCTTTTCATTAAGTATTCGCAAAAGTGCCTGATTGGTATTCGAAAGCTCCATAAGCGTAATATCGGATAAGAAGCTGAACATTTTTTCAAAAATATAGATGAGGGGATAAGCCATCAGTAACAAAAAGCCACTGATTATAAAATAAATAAAGTTCTGCCAGCTGAGTTTTAACAGATCTTCGCCTTGCACCAGGTAAATTCCGATATATAGTACGCAATAGGTTAAAATGATGTAAAAGGCCAGGTGAAAAACTTTTACGCGGCGTGATAGGCTGGTTAAACTAATGATTGCTATGGCTCCTGTTGTAAAGTTCAGGAAAATAAATTCAAATGCGTTAGGAGCCATAAATCCAACCAGCATTATAGCAACCGTATGCACAAATAAGGCTAAACGAGCATCATAAAAGGTTTTGACGATAACCGGCAATAAGGCGAAAGGAAGTATATAAAGATTTACCAAATCGTTTCTGATAACAAGGCTGGACATACCCACTACAATGAGCACCATAAGTAAAATGAAACTAAACTTAAGGGTATTGTAATAGACTTCGCGCCGGAAATTAATAATGTATATCATTAATAAAAGCAAAAGAATGCCTACAATAATTGCCTGTCCGCCTATAATATAGCCAACTTTGTCAGCACGCCCCAACCTGGTCTCATATTCTTTTTTGAGTGAAACGAGCAGGATATATTTTTCAGGATTTACTATTTCACCTTTGCTAATCACCTTATGATCAGAAATAAACATCCCTTTTGTCAGCGAAATTTGTTTGATTAACTCATCCTTGACATTTTTAGAAGCCTCTTCGTTGTACAATAAATTTGGTGTAAGAAACTCGTTCATATTGAGTTCCTTAAAAAAGCCGGACTTATATAAAATTTTATCAGCATACGTGCTGTCCTTCAGCATATTTATCTGACTAATAATATATGAATAGGCTGTTTTTAGTGTGAAGACATCGGTAAATTCATGGTCTGTTCCTACATTATCCCTTATTATTACGATGGTAAAATCCTTTGATCCGAATTGATCAAACTGTTCGGTCATCTGAATAATTCCTTTATTATAAACATAGCTCAATATGCGGTCGATAGAATTTCGATAACGGTCAATGATAAGGGTATCGGTATTCCTGAAAAAAGAAATATAATCGCCCGATAAATTTTGGGTAACTCTTCCCTCTGAGAATTTAACCCATTGTTTATAAAATGCTTTATTAAACTGAGCGATTTCTTCCGCTGAAATATTTTTCTGATAATTAAAATAAGGTTTGAATTCTCTAAAAATGCTGTCTTTTTCTTTTTTGATTTCTGCTTCCGTTTTTAAAATCGGAAAGTCAAAAGATGAAATATAATCGACATGCATCCATGGTTTGCCCAATTGAAATTCAAAAGGAAAATTTCCTTTACGGGGAAACATACCTATTAAAACAATAACACTTATCAAATACAATGTAATTCGCCAAAGTGTTTGTTTATGTGTTGAAAGAAATAAGATTAATTTTCTCATTAAATATCTGATAAATGACTAGTCCGCTAAGTTAGTAAAAACTTACTAATTACTCATTACAGATGTTTAAATACAGGTTTATTGGAACATCAAATTTGCTTTTCATTTATAAAAATTATCATTAGATTCTTAATTTTGTTTTCTTTTGTATATGAATTTAGATCAATTATTTCGGAAAAAAACTGTTGAGCAGATTATTGCGGATAGTAAATATGAAGATGAAAACACACGTCAGCTTCGAAAAACGCTTAATCTCAGAGATCTTACAGCTTTAGCTATAGCTGCTATAATTGGAGCAGGAATTTTCAGTACAATCGGCAAAGCAAGTGCCGACGGTGGACCCGCAGTTTCCTTATTATTCATTTTTACGGCAATTGCCTGTTCTTTTTCAGCGCTTTGCTATGCAGAATTTGCTTCACGCCTACCCATTAGCGGAAGTGCATATACATATGCTTATGCATCCCTGGGCGAATTAATTGCCTGGATTATAGGCTGGGATTTGCTGATGGAATATTCAGTGGGAAATATTGCCGTGGCCATATCCTGGTCCGATTACTTCACCTCTTTTTTAAATGGCTTTCATATTCATTTTCCAACCTATCTAAGCATGGATTATTTCAGTGCTCTCAGTGGCCACGGCGAAGTAGTGAAAAAATTACAGGAGGGAATTTCTCTTAATAATATACCAATCAATCTTCAGGAAGCTTATCAGGCATGGATGAACGCCCCCGCTATTGGTTCATTAAAATTGATAGCTGATGTGCCGGCATTTTTAATCGTTGTGGTGATAACTGTTCTGGTTTATATAGGGATAAAGGAAAGCAGGACAGCTAATAACCTGATGGTTTTTCTTAAATTGGTGGTTATTCTGCTTGTGATAGCGGTTGGTGCTTTTTATGTCAATCCTTCAAATTGGAGTCCGTTTGCACCACATGGCGTGACAGGTGTTCTTAAAGGGGTTTCGGCTGTATTTTTTGCTTATATCGGATTTGATGCCATATCAACCACAGCTGAGGAATGTAAAAATCCGCAACGTGATTTGCCGAAGGCTATGATCTTGTCACTTTTAATTTGTACCGTATTATATATAGCCATAACACTTGTACTTACAGGTATGGTAAATTATAAAGAATTAGCTGTAGGCGACCCACTTGCATTTGTATTTCAAAATCATCACCTGGATTGGATTTCGGGAATTATCGGTTTGAGCGCAATTGTAGCCATGGCCAGTGTATTACTGGTGTTCCAGGTAGGACAACCCCGAATATGGATGAGTATGAGCCGCGATGGTCTCCTGCCTAAAAGATTTTCAGCCATTCACCCCCGCTTTAAAACCCCTGGGTTTTCTACTATTATCACAGGTCTGGTGGTAGGTATTCCTTCTCTTTTTATGAATTTTACCGCGGTTACTGACCTTACCAGCATTGGAACCCTTTTTGCTTTTGTAGTCGTATGTGCCGGGGTGTTACACTTTAAACGGGAGGAAAACCATCAAAAAGGTTTATTCAGAATTCCTTATATTAATGGAAAATACATTGTTGCTGCTATGTTTCTGGTGGGTTTATTATTGTTTTCATATTGGCATATGGATATATTACTATCATTTTTTTCCTTCACCACGGTAAAAGAAGAAATTCATAAACTGCCCTATCAAACATTTTTACTCATAACACTTTGGATGGTTATCAGAACCTATAAGCGTAATTATTCCCTCATACCGGTACTTGGATTGCTCACAAATTTATATTTAATGACTGAATTGGGCATTACCAATTGGTTACGATTTATTATCTGGCTTGCAATCGGGTTAATAATTTATATTACTTATAGCTATAAAAAAAGCAAATTAAATGAACAAGTTTCCTATAAAAAAAGTTAAATAAGGTATACTTTTTGAGGTTGCTTAACTAATATTTTATTCACTAATTCTGGTCATTATGGAACTAGACTTTAACATATTCAAGATCGAATATAATAAAGTGATACCTAAGAAAGGCCGGGTACTCGTAGCTGAACCTTTTCTGCAGGATACATATTTTAAAAGATCGTTGGTATTGCTGACCGAATATTCAGAGGAAGGTGCAGTAGGTTTTGTTCTCAACAAACCGCTTGACGTAAAAGTAAATGAAGTAATGAACGATTTACCCTTCACGAAGGAACATGTTTCAATTGGAGGTCCGGTAAGCACAAACACTGTTCATTATATTCATACATTGGGTGATACCATCCCTAATTCTGTACATGTTATTGACAACATATACTGGGGTGGAGACTTTGATTTTATAAAACATATGGTTCAGATAGGTGAGATACAGCCGGGACAAATTCGATTTTTTCTGGGTTATTCAGGCTGGCAGGCTGGCCAACTTGAAAACGAACTGGAACAAAATTCGTGGCTTATCACTGAAATTGGAGCGCAGTCTATCATGAGCCCTAATGCCAAGATTTGGAAAACCACCCTCAGCCAATTGGGTGATAAGTACAAAATCTGGTCGAACTTTCCTGAAAATCCGGGCTTAAACTAACCAGTGATTTGTGAAAGGTATTTACACAAATGGTCGTTTGATTCAATTAAGATTGTCTTTAATCCGACGTTAGCGCCGGATTCTTCGTCGCGCGGACGATCGCCAATGAAATACGAATTTTCCACGTCAACTTCATAACGTGCAATAGCCTTTTCGAGCAAGAGGGATTGTGGTTTTCTGCATAAACA
This sequence comes from uncultured Bacteroidales bacterium, assembly GCA_964478555.1. Taxonomy (GTDB): domain Bacteria; phylum Bacteroidota; class Bacteroidia; order Bacteroidales; family JAAUTT01; genus JAAUTT01. The sequence goes on from CAYZNC010000052.1 coordinate 8,850, forward strand.
TTTTCCACTGTTGGGATGGTGCGGACAATAATAAATATCTGTTAACCGGATGTTTTCTTTAGCCAATTCCGTAGTTAAGTATTGATGAGCTTTTTCCACATCTTCCTTCGTAAAAAGTCCCTTTCCTACCCCACCCTGGTTAGAAATAATAATCACCAGGTAACCTTTCTCTATCACTATTTTCAGAAATTCAATCAGACCAATGGTTAGCTTAAAATCTTCTATTTTCCAGGTATATTCGCCGCGCTCCTGATTAACAACACCATCGCGATCTAAAAATATAGTTTTGTTCATGGATTAATGCCTAAATAGTTGATTTATAAAATCATGTATTAGACTGAATTTAATGATTATCGGAAAGATAAATCCAAAAACAGCTCCAATGAAATGCGCATCGTGATTTACATTATCTACTTTTTTCTTGCTCATATATTGTGAATAAACAAGATATAGAATACCAAAAATAATACCCGGCATTTTAATAAAATAAACATAGACGGGGTTATATGGATCAGAAAAAATCGAACAAAACAATATGGCGGCCACTCCTCCTGAAGCTCCAACCGAATTGTACATGATGTTATCTTTATATTTGTATAGTGTAGTTAATGAGGCAATAACGATGGCTGCCAAATACAAAAAAGTAAAGAAAAAATTAGGAAAATGGATCACACCTCTGAATTCGAGCTGTTGAAAATAGGATTCAACATTTCTCCCAAAGAAATATAAGACAAACATATTTACGAATAGATGCATCCAGTCTGCATGGATGAAACCATGGGTAAGCAATCTAAAATATTCTTTACGATGATAAACCTGGTAAGGGTTAAACTGAAGCTTTGCAAAAATTTCCCTGTTATAAAAGGCCAATATTGAAATTAAGCAAGTTATTACGATAAAAAAAATAGTCATCATATGATTTAAAAGTTATTACAAGGTAAAAAGTCAGCACAACACTCAATATCTTGCAGATTTAAAGTACAAAGTAAAGAATTAATTTTTAAAGTTGTATGCCATAAATCTTTTAGGAAATGGTACAAAACTTATCAATTAGAAGATTTCAATGCAAAATTTTAAAAACCAATTCGCGAAGTAAATCATGGTCAGAAGCCGATGAATTACCTACGCCTTTTGATTTAACATCGGTTTCGCGCAAGGCGGAAATGATCTCAACCAGTTTTGCGGGCGGAAAACGCCTTGCCGCTGTTTCGTATTCGGTTACAAAATATGGGTTTATTTTTAATGCTCCAGCTACGGCACCCTTGCTCTTATCTTTCAGAAAATGATACATGAATATTTTACTGAAAAATGAAAATAACAAGGAAACTGTGACAATGAGCGGATTTTCCTTAGGATTCTTATCAAAATAATCAATAATTTTATTGGCTTTTAGAACGTTACGTGCAACCAGCGCTTTTTGCAATTCAAAATTATTGTAGTCCTTGCTTACACCGATATTTTTCTCGATTATATCGGGCGTGATCTTTGTGTTAGCCGTTATTGATATAAGCAATTTATTCAACTCATTGACGATTTTACCAAGATCGTTACCCAGGTACTCCGTAAGCAACAAACCGGCTTCGGGAGTTATCTCAAATCGACGTTTAGTCAAATATTTCGAAATCCAGCCAGGAATTTTGTCTTCGTAAAGCTTTTCAGCATTAAATACAACCCCACCATGTTTCTCAATAGAGTTGTATAGTTTTTTTCGTTTATCGAGCGTTTTGTATTTATAATTAACAACCAAAATGGTCGATTTTAAAGGCTTTTCAGTATAGTGAACTAATTCTTCTATATTCTTAATATTCTGGGCCTCCTTTACTATAACCACCTGATTGTTAGCCATCATCGGAAATCGTCGGGATGCCTCAATGATGGATATGGCATCGATATCTTTACCATACATCATCAGCTGGTTAAAGACCTTTTCAGTTTCGTTTAATGTGTTGTTCGAGATGTAATCGGTAATTTCGTCAATAAAATACGACTCCTCTCCCATCAAAAAATAAACAGGTTTGTAATTTTTGTTTTTTAAATCGGTCAAAATCTGGTCAAAATCCATAAATCATCTCTATTTTTACAGCAATTAAAAAATAAATGCAGGCGTTAAATTTACCAACATATTCTTTTAATATAAAATCCGAAGGTGAAAGAAAATTCATTTTTGATGTAATTCGCAGGAAATATGTGATTTTAACACCTGAAGAATGGGTACGCCAAAACTTTATTCAATACCTGGCAGATGAAAAGCAGTTTCCACTTTCGTTAATGTCGGTTGAAAAAGGTTTCGCTTTGCATAAATTGAAGAGACGCTATGATATTCTGGTTTATGACAGGCAAGCTCTTCCTTTTGCGCTGGTTGAATGTAAAGCACCCGATGTGAAGATTAACAACCTTACATTTGATCAGATTATCCGTTATAATTTAACTTACAAAGTAAAATTTTTAATGGTAACCAATGGTTTACAACATTTCTGCTGCAAGTTAAATTATGAACAAAATACCCATGATTTTCTGAAAGAAATCCCCGACTTTAATACTTTAATAGCGCATTAGGCAATATTAATAAGTTGAAGCATATATTCTCCTACCCACCCATCAATACCTTTCAGCCAATCTTTTTTCTCTCCGACAATAACAAAACCGTTATTCTTAAATAAACTTAAGCTTTGTTGGTTTTCCGTAGAAATGTTACAGTATAGCTGATGTAGTTTTAAAACGTCAAAGGCATAACGGATTAAGGTTTGTAACGTGTCGTTAGCGAAACCCTTCCCACGTTCGGCATTATCGCCAATCAATATTCCTATGCCGGCTCTGTTATGATAAGGGTCAAAGTCAAACAGGTCGATGGTTCCAATAGTTTTTGCGGGATCAATATTATTACTAAGGTCGATCATAAAGCGGACCTGACGGGTTTCATAAATATCGAGATGTGCACTTTCGATGTATTGCTTTAACACAAAACGGGAAAACGGTGCAATGGTATTACTTACCTGCCAAATATCCGTATCATTCTCCCATTTATAAAGACATTCCAAATCCTCAGGCTCGGGTGCCCTTAATTGAACAAAATTTCCTTCGAGTATTTTCAAAATTTATTTTTTACTAACGCCGCAAATGTAGTTATTTTTCCACAACAGTCTTAGGTTCAAACCTGGAATGTATCTCCACCTTATAAATATCCTCTTTGCCAAAACTATCCTGGGCTATTCTTGAGATGTATCCGGTTTTTCCATCGCCAATTGTCTGAAATCCTACATTGTCAGTAGTTGTATTAACGGGAAATCCTATATTGAAAGGAATACTCCATTGATTATCAGACTGTAATACTGAATAGAAAATATCGAATCCTCCCATATTAAATTGTCCTTTCGAACTAAAATAAAGACATTTTCCATCAGATGAAATACTTGGAGTAGTTTCATCCTCGTTCGTATTGATATTTTTACCCAGGTTTTCCGCTTTACCCCAATTATTACCAAATATGCGAACAGAACGGTATATATCGAAACCACCCTGACCACCATGTCTGTTACTGCTAAAATATAACGTTTTACCATCCCTGGAAATGGCTGCAGAAGTTTCATCTTTTGAAGTGTTAATGTTCGCGTTCAATGGCTGTGGCACACTCCACCTTCCATCGATATAGTTGCTTACATAAATGTCGCAGTTATTTTGGTTGGTTTTTACGAGGTATAACTCTTTACCGTCAAATGAAAGCGCGGTGGGATAAAAATCGCCATCGGAACGAATCTGAGGATTGATATTTTCAGGAGCAAGCCAAACGTTATCAACCTTATGAGAGACGTATACCGCGTTGTAAAATTTTAAACCGGTCAGATACGCCAGTACATTCTCATCGCCTGAAATTACCACATTGGTTTCTGACAAATGAGTATTGATATCGTGTCCCAAATTAATCCAGGTCACATTGATGGGAGCATCCTGAATAATTTTAGCCCGTTCGCACACCTTAATTTCTTTCTCCACAATGTCCACATTATAGGTGCCTTGATATTTGGGTGAGTTAATAAACTTACGATATTTATTCAGAGCGCTGTCGAGCTGGTTGCTGAAGCGATAAGCATTTCCCAGATAAAATAAAGAATGAAGGGGAGTGCGTTTTTCGTCAATATCCTTAGCCCGGTATTTCGGAGTAATGTGTTTCACGGCGTCTTCTAAATAGGGAACGGCCTTACTTTCATCACTTGAAATGTTAAGGTAACAAACTCCGATTTTATAGTGAAGATTTGCGTTTTTATACCCTTTTTGTTCAACTTTCAAAAAATCATAAATAGCTTCCTTATAGTCATTTGCTTCAAAAAAATCTTCTCCTTCCTGATATATTTCTTTTATTTTAGCAGATTGAGCAAGGCAAAAAAAAGACAGAAATATCAGGAATGTACCAATAGGACCAGCTTTTCTAAATCTTTCAGGTAGTAATCGTAAATACATTGGTATTAAATTTATAACAGATCTATTCTATAGAAAAAACACTATAGATAAAACACCGGGAAAGTTATTTAGTTTAATCTTTTGTAAAGAATGTTTCAACATCATACCATGTACCTGCGCATAAATCACTTTAAACGGGCGTATATGTCGAATTCAGCGGCTTTGATTACGGACGTTTTATCTGAAGCTTTTCAGGTACTTTTATCTCCTCAATAATGATGTTCTCAACCTTAAATTCAAGTATTTGAATCTCTACTCTACGGTTGAACACACGGCCTTCCGGATTATCAGAACCATCTGCATTTGTATTGATAGCCACAAAGTTCTTTTTACCTGCTCCTTTTATTGAAATCCTTTCAGACGCAATGCCTTTATTAGTCAAATAGTGTTTAGCAGCGTTGGCTCGTTTCTCAGATAATTTAAGGTTATATTCATCACTGCCTCTTGCATCAGTGTTACCGATAAGTTCAATTTTAAGCGCTGGGTAGTTATCCATTACCATGGAAAGATGATCAAGCTCTTTTTTAGCTTTAATCGTTAGTAAAGCACTATTATAATCGAAGAAAACGCATCGTATTACGGCACGTTCTTTATTTTGGACAGCAGTGTCCATCAATGTATTTTGAACATTCGAAGGAGGCAGTTTAGTGTTTGCGATATCGGTTGTGGTTTGATTTACCTGTGCAATATCCTTGTTATTAATTGGTTTTGCCAAGGTATCAACAGATTTTGCTACAACAACTGGCATTGGATTAACAGATTTTATGCTATCGGTTAATTTAACCGAGTCATCCTGTATATTTGCGGCCACTAAGGGTTCTGCACCTAGTTGTATTCTGAAAATATCCTCAGAGCCAACACCTAACTTTGAATAGGAAGATGCATAAGCGATAGCCCCATCTTTTATCGGGCAAAAGAACATATCATCATCGGTAGTATTAATTGGATAGCCCATGTTAACGGGAGTTTTCCATTGACCATTAGTATCCAGGTCCGAATAAAATATATCATATCCACCCATGGTATTATGCCCCTGTGAAACAAAGTATAAACGTTTACCGTCTTCCGTTATAAAAGGAGCGTCTTCATTGAATTCTGTATTAATTACGTTTCCCAGGTTAACTGCAGGGCCCCAATTTTCATTTCCGTTTCGATTGGATTTGTAAAGATCTAACGCTCCGTACCCGCCGGTTTTGTTACTTGAAAAATACAGTGTTTTGCCGTCCTTCGTAACGCAAGCGTTCCCTTCCCAGAATTTAGTGTTTATATTTTTACCCAGCGGTTCCGATTTCGTCCATTTACCATCTGCAAAATGGGCAACCATAAGGTTGGCATCAAAATTATCTTCCTTTCGCAAATATAATTCAGTGCCATCATATGATAACGAGGAGCAAAATTGGTCGCCATCAGACTGTATATCGGGAGTAATGTTGACAGGTTCCGACCATTTATTATTTACCTTCTTACTAAAAAAGATCGCATCGTAAAATTTCTGTGCGGAATTATAGACCAATTCGGACTCATCTCCTGAAACAACCGGGAAATAGTCACGTACTGAAGTGTTAACAGGTCTACCCAAATTTGTTCTTTGCTCAATAACCGGTTTCTTCATCATTTCCACCGCTAGTTTGCACGCATCTATTTCTTTATCAGCCAATCGTAATGCCAACTGATTCTTTGGCCCTATCAATTCCTTATATTTTTTGTAAGATGCAATTGCACTATCTGTCTGGTTATCGATACGATACGCATTTCCCAAAAGAAAGAAAACATCGAGTGGAGCATTCACTTCCTTGAAAGAGCCCTCCGTATATTTGATATTGGCTTTCTCGCTTGCCTTTTCCAGATAAGGAATTGCTTTTGCTTTTTCCCCTGGTATGTTAAGATAACATTGTCCTATCCTGTAATTGATATTCCCATTTTCAGCATATCCCCTTTTGTATACTACATTGTATGAATAAAGGGCTTCCGTATAGCTTTCATTCAGTAAAAAATACTCGGCATCCAGAAACACTTCCTTCAACTTTTGTGCAGCATCCTGCGAGTAAGAGGGCGAAACGAACACAAAAGATACCAAAATAGGCAAGAGTAGGGATTTTTTCATAATTACGCATTTAAGATATGGAATTGTTATTTAATTAAACAAAAGAATCTGGTCATTTCGTTCCAATGTTAATTATCAACATTTAACCAATGCATAAAGTTATATTAAAATGACATTTTAATCAAGTTTTTTGAAAATTTTCAACAGTTCTCTTTCTGATAAAAGAAAAAAGTATCTTTGTAAGGTTTGATAAGCAGTATGAATAATTTTATAGTCTCAGCCAGAAAGTACCGTCCAGCCACGTTTCATTCGGTAGTTGGACAATATTCGGTAACTACAACTTTAAAGAATGCAATTGGCAGCAACCATCTTGCACATGCTTACTTATTCTGCGGACCACGCGGAGTAGGTAAAACGACCTGTGCACGTATTTTTGCAAAAACATTGAATTGTTTCAACCGAACAGCCGATACAGAAGCATGTAATGAATGCGAATCGTGTCGTTCCTTTAATGAATCGCGGTCGTACAACATTCATGAGCTGGATGCAGCCTCTAACAACTCCGTTGACGATATCCGTAATCTGATTGACCAGGTACGAATTCCGCCTCAGATTGGTAAATACAGCATATATATAATTGATGAAGTACATATGCTGTCAACACAGGCATTCAACGCGTTCCTTAAAACGCTTGAAGAACCTCCGGCACATGCCTTATTTATTCTGGCAACCACCGAAAAGCATAAAATTATACCTACTATTTTATCGCGATGCCAAATTTTTGATTTTAACCGTATTAAAATCGAAGATGCCGTGCAATTTCTGGAATACATCTCAAAAACAGAAGGCGTAGCATATGAAATTGATGCGCTGAATGTAATTGCTCAAAAAGCAGACGGTGGTATGCGCGATGCCCTTTCTATTTATGACCAGATTGTAAGTTTTTCAGGAAGCAAAATCACTTACAAAGGAGTGATTGACAACTTAAACATCCTCGATTACGAATATTATTTCGGCATGGTTGATGGATTCCTCGAAAAAAGCATTCCAAAAGCTTTAATGCTCTTTAATGAAATTCTGGATAAAGGGTTTGACGGGCATAATTTTATTAACGGCCTTGCCTCCCATTTACGCGATCTTTTAGTATGTAAGGATGAGATTACGGTACAGTTATTGGAAGTTGGTACAAACATTAAGGAACAATATAAAATTCAAGCGCGGAAATGCTCTCCCACCTTCATATTCGAAGCCTTAAATATATGCGGGCAATGTGACGTTCAGTACAAAACAAGTAAAAATCAACGGTTACATGTGGAATTAGCATTGATTCAACTTTGTAACACGGACGGCGAAAAAAAAAAGTCTGAATTACCCGTTGAGCCCAAATCTACAACCGTAAACACTTCTGCTACAGAAAGTAAGCCTGCTACGGCAATTCAAGATACCAAAATAAAAGAAATAAAAGCTTCGGTAAGTATTCCTTCGTTTTCCATTAAGGATGCCTTAAAAAACGGAAGCGCCAAATTTCCATCAGAGACTATAAAAGAGATAGTTTCTAATGTAGAAGATATCCCGGTTCAATATTCTGTTCCGGAAACAAAATCTTTTACACAGCAACAGTTAAATGTTGCCTGGGATAAATACGCATTGAATTGCAAAACAAATGAACCACGGATGTATAGTACATTAGTAGCGCAGCTACCCGTGTTAAACATCGATTATAGCATTGAATTTACGATAAGCAACCCGTTACAGGAAGAAGAATTGTTAAAACTAAAACCCTCTTTGTTGAACTTTTTGAAAAAAGAGTTGTCTAATAGCAAAATAGATTTGGTCATCAAAATTACAGAAACAGAAGAGGGAAATAAACGATTGTACACCGATCAGGAAAAATTCGATCACCTGGCAGAGAAAAACCCTAGCTTGATAAAATTAAAACAACAGTTCGGATTAGATTTTGGATGAGAGGAAAGGTGATAGGGAGAAGACTGTAGGCTGAAGGGAGTTTTTTTGGACTTTATACTTTGAACTTTAAACTTATTTATATTTTTTTTGCATGGAAGGACAAAAAATAACGATTAAAAACAAAAAGCTTATTGTTCCCGATTTTCCAGTTATTCCTTTTATTGAAGGTGATGGCACCGGGCCGGATATTTGGTCGGCATCTGTTCGGGTTTTTGATGCAGCAGTGGAAAAGGCATATAAAGCCAAACGCAAGATAATTTGGAAAGAGGTATTGGCAGGTGAAAAATCTTTTAAAATCAATAAAGAATGGTTACCACAGGAAACACTCGACATTATTAAAGAATATCTGGTTGCCATCAAAGGGCCTTTAACAACGCCTGTAGGTGGAGGCATACGATCATTAAATGTAGCTCTTCGACAAATATTAGATCTCTATGTATGCCTGAGGCCTGTAAAATATTATGATGGCGTTCCTTCGCCTGTGAAAGACCCTACTACAACCAATATGGTAATATTTCGTGAAAATACTGAAGATATTTATGCGGGAATTGAGTGGTTTAGTGGTACTCCCGAAGCAAAAAGGATGGTTGAATTTTTGCAAACTGAAATGAAAGTAACAAAAATACGATTTCCCGAAAGTTCTTCGATTGGAATTAAACCTGTTTCGCAGGAAGGAAGTGAACGATTAATCCGTGCGGCCATCGAATATACAATTGAACACAACAAACCTTCCGTAACTATTGTACATAAAGGAAATATTCAAAAATATACCGAAGGAGGTTTTAGGGACTGGGGATATGCTTTAGCCAAACGTGAATTCGGAGCGGTGGAAATAGATGGAGGTCCATGGTGTTCCATGAAGAATCCATCCACGGGTAAGGAAATTATTATAAAAGATGTTATTGCTGATGCCTTTCTCCAACAGATTCTGACCCGTCCCTCAGAATATTCCGTAATTGCTACCTTAAATCTCAATGGTGATTATATTTCCGATGCGTTGGCCGCTATAGTTGGGGGGATAGGCATTGCTCCCGGTGCTAACATCAACTACAATACGGGGCATGCAATTTTTGAAGCCACGCATGGAACTGCGCCAAAATATGCCGGAAAGGACATGGTTAACCCGGGTTCGGTTATTCTTTCGGGGGTAATGATGCTGGAATATTTAGGCTGGCACGAAGCCGGTGAACTCATTGTAAAAGGCTTACAAGAATCTATCAAAAAGAAACACGTAACCTACGATTTTGAACGTTTGTTGCCAGGGGCAACTAAGCTGAAGTGCTCTGAATTCGGCGATGAAATAATAAGAAATATGTAAAAAATCCTTTTTTGAACTTTACTTCCGTTCGTTAGTTTAATTAAAAGTCAATTAGTTTGTTTCTTATTATTCCTTTTCCTAAATTTATTAGAAAATCGGATTAAATAGCGGTGAAGCATGAACCAAGAGAATTTATACGAGAAAATACAGGAATTGCTTGGAAACCTTAAAGGAAATTTTAACATACTTGAGGATCAGATTGATATTGATGTTCAACTAGAATATTTTGAATCTTCCAAAGAGATAAAAAAAAACATTGATAGTGATATTACTTTAAATCAAAAAGATAATTTATTCTCCAATAAAATATCGTTAGACAACAAGAAATCACTACTCATCAGTTTGGCATCCATTGACAGAGTAGAAGCATTCCGGACGCTGGAAAAATATCAAAAAAATCCCGATCCAACCTTAAGAGACTGGGCTACACTTGCCATGCAGGAAAGCCGGATGTTGCTTGAGAGTACTTTCCTAGATCAAAATCAGGTATTTATATCTACAGGCCTTGGCGGACGAGGACAGAAACTCAGGTACTTTATTGTATTCATTGTAAAAGACTCAATGCAGCTTGATGACCTTCGTAAAAAAGTAATCCATAGTGAAATGGATTTTATCTTTAAAAAATTTAATGCAGAAATAGAAGACATCAACTATTCTGAATCATTTTCAACAGTAAAAGCAATCATACCCATTGAAGTCCACCTAAATGAAATGTTTGAGGAAGCCATTGAAAATTGTAACCAATTCGGAGATTTTCTCCAAATGAATTTTATAGTTACCAACTTAAAGGAGCTTACCTTTGATGAAATTAAGCAAGTACTTCAAACATCAAAGTTTCCTGAAAATACAGAACCGGAACAACTGTTATAATCGTTAAAATAAATACGTTACACTAACAAAGATTACGTTTTCTTTTTATCATCCAGATCGTCAAACTCAACATTTGTATAGCTATCAACCGCTACTTCTTCATAATCATGAACTCCATCCACAACATCGCTCTCTTTATTTGCGGTTGTTTCCTTCTGATATAGTTTCTTAAATGTTTGAACAATCTTTGTGTCTTCTGGTATAGACTTAACGTGATCTATTATTTCGGTTAAACCTTCCAAAAAGGACTGGAAATCTTCTTTATAAAGATACACTAAGTGTTTTTCGTAAATAAAACGCCCGTCACGGTTGTATTTTTTCTTGCTTTCAGTAATCGTAATGTAGAAATCATTACGTTGGGTGGTTTTTACATCAAAAAAATAAGTTCTTTTACCAGCTCTGACAACTTTTGAGATCGGTTTATCATTTTCAAATTTCTCAGAGACATCTTTAGTTTCATTTCCATCTTCCATTTCACTAGGGTTTTTAATTTCTAACTAGGTAATTACCAACATTCAAAAATAGAAAAATATTCTTGAAAAAAGCTTTTTTTTATTTTTTTTACCAATAGTTGCTTAAATTAATAGTGAAATTATTGTTTTGAATGGATAATTCCTTGCTATTTTTCATTTACTTTGTACAAATTTTCAAATGATAAATTTATTAACAGGTTCTTTAAATAATGATTAGCAGAAGATTAATAAGAATTAAACTGATCCAGATCTTATACGCCTATTTTACAAATGACAACTCCTCGTTAGATAAATCGGACAGAGAATTGGACAAAAGCATTAAAAAAACTTACGATCTATATTTTTATTTTATCCTTTTAATCATTAAGGTAGTTGATTATACAGAGGAACGTATCGAAATAGCACGTAATAAAAAACTACCTACCTTCTCAGACCTTAATCCAAACACACTATTTATTGAAAATAAAGTTGTAGCCCAACTTAGGAACAGCAGGCAATATGAACAATACATAGGAGTTAACAAGTTAAGCTGGCACGAAAATCCTGAATTGGTTAAAAAACTTTATCATAAAATAATTGAATCAGATTATTATGCAACTTATTTAAATGCAGGCAAATCCACTTATGATTCTGACAAACAGCTTATTATTGATATATTTACCAATGAACTGGACGATTGGGATGATTTATATCAAATCATAGAAGAGCAGAGCATTTATTGGAACGATGATATAGAATTTGTGATCAGCATGATTATTAAAACGCTGGAAAAGTTCAAAAGTGCTGATACTAGTCCTGTGTTGATGGAGCTTTATAAAAATGATGAGGACCGGTTATTTGGCAAAGTTTTGCTACAAAAAACGATTCTGAAACACAAGCAATATCGTGATATTATTGACCATTATACGAAAAATTGGGAAGTAGAACGAATTGCACTGATGGATATCCTTATTATGATTGTAGCTTTAACTGAAATTATGGAATTTCCCAGTATACCTGTTAAAGTAACACTAAATGAGTATATTGATATCGCAAGATTTTATTCTACGGAGAAAAGTAACGAATTTGTCAATGGTATTCTTGATAAAATTGTTAGCGATTTTCGAAAAGAAAACAAAATTATAAAGACCGGACGAGGATTACTAGGCGAGACTTAATTCAATGCTAATTGTTTTCCTTGCCTGTGTAAAAAAAATATATTTACTTTGCAAACGATTTGTATTTTTGACAACTATGAAAAACAGCATTTTAATTTTTGGAGTGGTTTTGATGGTGGCTGCGTGCCAGAATCATAACAGTAATAAGGTTCCTGATAACATAAAAGGGGCCTACATGTATTTTGCCCAGGATACCTATGATGCCGGTAAAATAACACAAGGTGAAAGTGTAACTCATACTTTTACAATGGAAAACCGTGGTAAGGCAGACTTGGTTATTAAAACCGCTACCGGAAGTTGCGGATGCACGGTTGCTAAGTACGAGGAAAAACCTATTGCTCCGGGAAAATCAGCTCCTATCGAAGTAGTTTTTAATTCAACCGGGAAATCCGGAACCCAACATAAAACTGTTACCATCGTATCAAATGCTACTCCCGATACTAAAGTTTTAAGCTTACAATGCGAAGTATTACCAAACAATAAAAATAAAAAATAATGACGACAATTGTATCTAATATCCTGTTAATGACACAGCCAGCCCAAGGAGGAAGCCCTGTTGGAATGTTTTTGCCTCTAGTATTGATTATCGTGGTTTTCTATTTCTTCATGATCAGGCCACAAATGAAGCGCCAGAAGGATTTGGCGAAATACCGTAATGAACTGAAAAAAGGTGATAAAGTAGTTACAACCGGTGGCATTTACGGAAAAATTCAAGAAATAAATGAACAAACCATCCTTCTTGAAGTTGACAGTAATGTGCATATGAAAATTGACAAAAGCGCTGTATTAAGAGACCCTTCGGATATTGCTGTTCAACAAAAATAATTGAACACGTGTTGGTTGGTTAACGAATTAATTTCGTTGAACTTTGGAACCAGAAGAAAAAATAGAATTTACGAAATTTACAGATAGAGAGAAAGTTAAATTCAAAAAAGAACTTTTGATCTATCTGTTTTTTTTAATCATTTCAGTTGTATTGTGGTATCTCATAGCCCTAAGTAAGGATTATACTACCACCATCAATTATCCTGTTACATACGAAAATTTCCCCAAAGGTAAGGTACTGGTATCAGATTTACCTGAAAAGCTAAACCTACAGGTTAAAGGTTTCGGCTTTACCATATTAAAACATAAAATATTTTCATTTTTTTACACTATCTCATTGCCTATCAATAAATTCAGGTTGGATATCGTTCGCAAAGACAATCAATATGATTATTTTCTTTTAACACGGTATGCTAAAGACTGGATTGGAAACCAGCTTGGCACTGAAATACAAGTTATTGAAATTAAACCAGATACCCTATTATTCAAATTTACAGATGTCATCGATAAAAAAGTAGCTGTAAAACCTTTGTTGAATCTGGAATTCGGAAAACAATACCTTTCTTTTGATAATATTAAAGTTCAACCTGATAGCATAGTCGTTAGTGGGCCGGAAGTAATGATCGATACACTCAGTTATGTTTATACCAAAGAACTAAAACTGAAAAATGTAAAAGATTCCGTTGTAAAAGATCTTGAGCTGATGCCTCTTAAAAAGTTTATTTTTCAAACTGAAAAAGTCAAGGTAACCGTACCTGTTGAAAAATATACGGAGAAGGCTTTAAATATTCCCATTGAGGCTGATAACGTGCCGGAAGATTATGACGTAAAAACCTTTCCCGGTGTCATAAAACTTTCCTGCTGGGTTGGCATTTCAAATTACGATAAATTAGCACCTTATATGTTTCGTGCTACAGTGGATTACAATACTTTATCTACAAACCCTCAAAGTAAGCTCAAGATAACATTGGTAAAATATCCCCACAATATTCAGAATATCAGATTTTATCCGAAAAGTGTGGATTACATCATCGAAAAATGATAAAAGTCGGCATTACAGGTGGTATTGGCAGTGGTAAATCTATTGTTTGTGAAATCTTCAGAAAGTTAGGCATTAGTATTTACAACGCTGATACAAGGGCTAAAGTCATAACGAATGAAGATGCTGACATTAGAAATCAATTGATCGCAAAATTCGGTGATGCTATCTTTAAAAATAATCAACTTAACAGGAGTCTGTTGGCACAAATAATTTTTAAGGATAAACTGGCATTGGAATTTGTGAATTCAATTATACATCCTGCTGTTAGGATTGATTTTTATAAGTGGTGCAAACAGCATGAAACAGAGTCTTACGTCATTGAGGAAGCCGCCCTGTTGTTTGAAAGCGGAGGCTATAAAGAAATGGATCAAATGATTACCGTATTTGCTCCTGAAATGTTAAGAATAAAACGTGTAAACCTCCGTGATAATCTTTCGACCAAACAGATACAAGACCGGATGAACAATCAGTGGCCCGAACATGAAAAGTTACAAAGAGCAAATTTTGTTATATATAATGATGAAAAACAAAGCGTTATCGAACAAGTATTAAAACTAAATGAGAACCTGACAAATCTCCGGTTAGCGAAACCCAAAACCCTGCATCAATAGTTTGACAGGCATTAAAATAAGGGGCTATCATAGTTTCATAGAGCCTATACCTTCCTAAACATTGGAATTGATAAGGTTGCGACTTGAATATTAACGAAGTTGATATAATCACTAACTGCTAATCACTAATCCACATAAATTAGAAATAAAAAAATGCAAAGGAAGGTGAGAAGGTATAAAGTTTTTTTAATTTTGTCACCAAATTAATTCTTATGAACCTTAAAGATATTTTAGCGATTTCGGGATACAGTGGATTATTCCGTTTTGTTTCCCAAGGACGTAATGGAGTGATTGTTGAAGGTTTAGTAGACAAAAAAAGGATGAATGCCACTGCCTCTGCAAGAGTTAGTGCGCTTGAGGATATTGCCATATACACCAGTGACAAAGAAATCCCGCTGAAAGAAGTCTTAAAAAGGGTTTTTCAAAAAGAGGATGGCAAACCCACCATTGATCCAAAGTCACCCAATGACAAACTGAAAAAATATTTCGAAGAAGTTGTACCGGAATACGACCGCGAAAAAGTTTATGTTTCCGATATGAAGAAGCTTTTTGGCTGGTATAACATTCTACTGAGTCAGAATATGATTGACCTGGAAGAAGACCCTAAGGAAGAAACTGAGGCTATAACTGAAGCTGAAGAAGTAAAAGACGACAATTAAACTTCTCATTAAAATGATAAATTCCCATCATCATTTACATTAATTTGGATGTAAGATAAAGACCTCAAAGGTTTTTGAAACCTTTGAGGTGGGGTCCTCTCGATTTTGCCTATTAATGCAACAATATTCCTTTCAAATTTAACCTTACATAAATTTCAATTTAATTTTTACTATTTCAGGCTGGTTGCCGATGCGTATCTGCGGTCCCCATGTTCCATATCCGCATGAGACATAGATGTGTGTGTTTTCTTTTTGTTTATATCCCCAACTTACTTCGTAAATACGATTGGTAAGATAATTGATGGGCCAGAACTGCCCATGATGAGTATGACCTGAAACCTGAAGATCAATGCCATTCTCAACGGCCTGATTAAGGGCAAAAGGCTGGTGATCCATCAAAATAACGGGTAATGCGTGGTTAACTGATTTTACAATCTCTTCCAGAGGTTTGCGACCCTTACTGCTAAAACGATTAATATCTCTATCCTCCCTACCTGCCAGGTAAAAACTGTTATCAACCAAAATGGCCGTATCTCTCAGAAGTTTTATATTCAACGATTCGATATAGTGAACAGCCCTGTTAATGCCTCCAATATATTCATGGTTACCTGTTACCGCATAAACACCCAAAGGAGCATGTAATATTTTCAAAGGGTCGCCCGTATTATTTTTGAATATTGGATTTTGAGCTTCATCGAGAAGATCACCCACCAGCAAAATCATATCAGGATGCAAGTTATTAATACGATCTACCATGCGGGCTACTTTTTGTTTTCCAAACAAGCTACCCAGATGAATATCTGAAACCATCACTATATTTAGTTCTTTTAAACTACCGGCCTGTTTGGCGACAGATAAGTCCAACTGTTTAATTCGAGGATTAGCAGCATTCCATGTACCATAACATATTAAAATAAGAGTACTTATAGAAGCTATACTTAAATAATACTGCTTATATTGAAAATAGGATAAGGAACCTT
>CAYZNC010000053.1:0-25009 GCA_964478555.1 uncultured Bacteroidales bacterium
CTATTGACCAGGATTTACTTCATAAAGTTTTTAAGAAATTTAAAACCATCATAACCGTTGAAGATGGGGTAATCAATGGCGGCTTAGGAAGCGCCATACTCGAATTTATGTGCGATAACGATTATCAGGCCGAAGTGGTACGTTTGGGTATACCCGATAACTTTATTGATCATGGTGCTAACAGCCAGTTGTACCGTATATGTGGCTATGACGCCGAGGGAATAGTTGAAACCGCAAGGTCATTGGTAAAGCCTAACGTTTTTTCGAAAATGTTGTAAAATAAATACTGAGTACCAAGTACTGAGTACTAAGTACTATTCGACATGCTTCATAAAACCAGAGCCATCGTTCTTAATCACCTCAGATATGGTGACAACAGCCTGATAACCACGCTTTACACCGAAACTCATGGCCGTAAAACTTTTCTTATTCAGGGTTTTACAAGTCGTAAATCGAAATTTCATGCTACTTTTTTTCAGCCATTTACCTTACTCAATCTCGAAATAGATATTAGTCCAAAACGTGAACTGCAGCGCATCAAAGAAATCAGTTTTGCACATTCATTTCAAACAATTCCGTTCGATACCGTTAAAAGGGCTGTAACCCTATTTCTTGCTGAAGTTCTTTACAAAACCTTAAGAGAGGAAGAGCCTAATCCGTCGTTATTCGAATATGTATACCACACGCTTCAATTATTAGACATTAAAGAAAACGGCAGTGCCAACTTTCACCTGCTGTTTCTCATGCATTTAACAAAACATTTGGGTTTCTACCCCATCGACAATTATTCAGAAACAAATTGTGTGTTTGATGCGGTTAATGGAAGGTTTTATCAATTTATATCAAGTCAATCCAAAGCTGGTGACCAAACAAATAGTTTTCTGATACATAAATTACTTTCTTTGCCATTCGATCAGCTTGAATTGCTCCAGCTAAATCATCTAACCAGAAATTCTCTTTTAAACCTCATTATTGAGTTTTATCAGGTTCACCTGGGCAGTCTCGGGGAGGTTAAATCGTTGCCTGTATTGCAAAGTGTATTTGAAGAATGATGTAAATTGGCGGTTGGCTCTTGGCATTTAGCGTTTGGCAGTTCATATTCAGACCTGTCAGGGTTTTTAGTATAAGAAATTAACTTCTTCTATCCGGGAAACCTGACAGGTCTTTTCTCATCTTACTATAGTGCGAGTGAACGAGCTACGTCGAGCATTTCCTGTGGCACGCCTTTATGTGTCTTAACAGTTTTGCTCAGTGGAACATGTACAATTTGACCGTTACACAATCCAATCATGATACTTTTTTGGTCGTCGAGTAATGCCTCAACGGCGGCAACACCCATACGGCTCGCTGAAACACGGTCCATACAGGATGGAGAACCGCCTCGTTGAATATGTCCTAATATAGTAACCCTAATATCCAGGTGTGGAAATTCCTGTTGTACTTTTTTGGAAATTTCCATGGCGTTGCCTTCTTTATCCCCTTCTGCAACAATAACTATACTTGATTTATCCAATGCAGCCCGTTTTACAAGAAGTCCGCTCAGTTTATCAAGTTGGCCTTCTACTTCAGGAATCATAATAAGTTCTGCGCCCGAAGCAATACCACTTTCTAGGGCAACATAACCAGCGTCGCGCCCCATTACTTCAATAAAAAATATTCGGTTATGTGAGCTTGCAGTATCGCGAATTTTGTCGACTGCCTCAATAACAGTGTTCAAACAGGTGTCGTATCCTATTGTGTAATCCGTACCATAAAGATCGTTATCAATAGTTCCCGGTAGTCCTATAACAGGTATATCGAAATCCTGGGAAAGTTGGTTAGCCCCTTTAAATGACCCGTCCCCTCCTATTACCACTAGAGAATCGATACCAAATTTCTTTAGGTTTTCATAAGCTTGCTTCATTCCTTCGGGGGTTCTAAAACGAGCTGAACGAGCTGTTTTCAAAATGGTTCCACCTCTTTGGATAATTCCGCTTACATCCTTCGATTCCAGTCTACAAATATCGCCATCGATCATTCCATCGTATCCTTTACGAATGCCGTATGCTTCCAAACCATTGTAAATTGCTGCACGGGTTACAGCGCGTATCGCAGCATTCATTCCTGGAGCATCTCCTCCGGAAGTCAGTATGCCTATTTTCTTTATTTTTGCCATTATTCTATTTGGATTTGTATGCGATAAAAAAATAAAATTATTCAGGATACAAAGAAACTATGAATTAGTATTAATTGGTTTAAGTTATTCATAATTTTTTAACGGACCTTATAAATTAAGTGCCTAAAGTTGGAAGTGTCTGGAGCGCCTTTTAACTTTAGTCACTTCGAACTTAATTGTTTAATTGTCTCAGCTGCCTCTTCCATAAGCCACAAAGGAGTCGATGTGGCACTACAAATACCAACCGATTCCACATTCACAAACCATTCCTGCTTTAATTCGTTGGTATCTGCAATTTTAAAAGATTTGCGGTTGGCTTTTTTACATATTTCATATAATGCTTTGCCATTAGAACTGTTGGTACCGCTAACAAAAACTATTACATCATGTTGTTTTGCAAATTCCATAATGTGAGTCCCTCTTTTGGATACATATCTGCAAATTGAATCGGTGATGGTTAAAGGCAACTGATCCTGTAGAAAATAAGGTTTCATATGCTGTCTGATGATATTGCCAATAGACGCATACCCATCCATGGATTGAGTTGTTTGCGCAAAAAGCACAACAGGCCGCGAAAAATCGATGTTGACCAGATCATCTTCATTACTTATTATAATCGCCTTATTATCAGTTTGTCCCATTAGACCAATAACTTCCGCATGTCCTTTCTTTCCATAAATGACAACCTGACCGTTTACCATCTTCATTTCTTCCCAGGCTTTTCGAATTTTCTTTTGCAAATGAAGAACGATAGGACATGTCCCTTCCTTTAAAATATTGGCATTCGCTTCAATCAGATGATAAGTATCTGGTGGTTCTCCGTGAGCGCGAATTAAAACTGTAAAGTTCGATATCTTTTCTAAATCTTCATGATCGATAACGATCAGTCCTTTGGATTTCAATCGCTCTACTTCTTTTTCGTTGTGAACAATATCGCCCAGGCAGTAAACGGGATTACCATCTTCAAGTGCATTTTCAGCAAGTTGAATTGTTTTCACAACACCATAACAAAATCCGGAATGATTATCAATCTCAATGTTCATCGGGCAAAATTACAAAAAATGCTGCATGGAATTTTATAAACAATATTTTTCAAGTATTTTCTTAAACCACTCCATTTGCTGTTCAGGAGTCATATTGCTATTATCCAAAACAATGGCATCATTTGCCTTTCGAAGAGGACTTTCGGAACGGTTTTGATCCGTATAATCCCGCTGAGAAAGGTTTTCCATAATGTCCTGCATTGAAACAGGTATGCCCTTCTCCTGAAGTTCGTTATACCTGCGTTCAGCTCTAACTTCAAGACTTGCGGTCATAAATATCTTAATTTCTGCATTGGGGAACACAACTGTACCTATATCGCGCCCATCCATAACAATACCTTTTATTTCCCCCAATTTACGCTGTAATCCAACCAACCATGTGCGTACTGCTTTAATTTTACTCACCTCACTAACATTTTCGGAGACTTCCATATTGCGAATTGATTTTTCAATATTCTCCCCATCAAGAAATGTCTCATAGACAGAAGCCTTAGCATTAAATCTAAAATCGAGGTCAATATTGGAAAGTTGGCCTTCAAGGGCGGCAGCATCAGCTTTACCATCTTTAACATAGCCCTTTCGCATGGCAAATAAGGTTATGGCACGATACATTGCGCCGCTGTCAACATATAAATATCCTAGCTCTTTGGCTATCGCCTTAGCAAAGCTACTTTTGCCACAGGATGAATGTCCGTCAATGGCAATTACCAGTGGTTGTTTCAACTGAATCATGACAAATTAAGGATTATATTAGCTCAATGTTAGTAATCTTAATTAGAAAAAGAAAATGATCTTGCGGTCGATAAGAATAAATTCTATCAGGATGAGAGCGCTGTAAAACAGAAACCATCGTATTGGAATATATGCTTTTGGTGCTATATGCAAAACATAATAGTTGTAGACAATCATAAATATCTTTTCAAGAATATGCACTACTGCGGTTCCAAGCGGAATGCCAACAATGCCATACGTAGGAATCAAGAGCAGACTGACTATAACGTTCAGTATAATTTCTAGTAAAGATGCCCAAAAAACAACCCTGGTTTTTTTTAATCCGATCAGAATGGTTTGCGGAAACAATAATCTGCTGATAATCATTAAAAGATAAACCATAAAAACGTCAGAACTTCGAATATAATCTTGGGTGAAGAGATGATCAAAAATCCATCTACTAAAAAACATGACTACAATAGAAATGGGAAAAAGATAATGCATCATCCTCAGGGACTTATTTTTTAATTCATACATGGCCCGGCGCATGCTCTCGGAAGTTGAGAAGCCGGTAAGCATTGAATTCCCCAACCCGGTGGATAGTGAGCTAACAAAAGGTAATTCCTTGGCACCATAGCGAAATACTGCAAATCCGCCCGGAATGTTTGTCCATGAAGCAATAAATCCGTCGATATATTGTGACGAACCACTTAACAGACAGCTCATAATCAAAGGCATACCTAATCTAAAATGAGTTTTTAAGTATTCTCTGGAGAATTTAAACTCCGCATATCGTTCTAAAAGAACTAACAACCAAACAAATTTCACCGCGGTAACTGCAATTAGTCCCCATATCCCCATTTCAATTCCAAAACCCATAATAATTGGTGTACAAACCATAAAAATTTGTATGATTGACATCCAGAATACATAATTGATAATTTGATAGGGCCTGTCTCTTACATAATAAATATATTCAATAAGCGGAGTAATATTGCTAAGAATAAAGTATATAACCAAAGGAAGTACATGAGGTACTACTCTGAGATCCTTATAAACGTAAATATTATTACGCAACAGAAAAATTAACAACCCAAAACCAACACTGAAAAAGCAGATTAACAAAAAAGTATTATAAATTTCAGGCGATTTGTCTCGAAAGTCGGTTCTTTTCGGAAATACATGATTGTTATTATACAAGGGTAAAAAAGTTTGAATGATACCCGTTACCCAAAAATAGCTTAGGGCACTGGCTAACAGCATCATTAATTCGAAATCACCAATTTCATTCTTGGTAAGATGAGTTAGGTTGTGCCTTGTAAAGATCGCACTGATGATAAGAAATGTTATGAAACGACATATTTGTGAAAATTGAAGTCCAAACGCGATGCTTATTTTACCTTTAAAGTTCAATATCTGAATTTTTCCTTTGATGAATGCCTAAAAAATAATTTAAAACAAAAATATGTAATTATTTCCGAACCATACATTGGTTAGAAATAAATTAATAATTAACTTTGCCACCGAAAAAATGGTGGATGTAGCTCAGTCGGTTAGAGTAGTGGTTTGTGGTACCATTGGTCGTGGGTTCGAGCCCCATCTTCCACCCTTAAACGCGATATACTTGATTATTGGTATATCGCGTTATTATTTTTGACACCGATGATTTAAATCACCTCAACCTATAGCCTACGCAACCGAAAAATTGGAATTAAATTCATTCATAATTGTTAATTTTAAAACTTACGCATATTAAAATAATTTCCGTATGATAGCTGCGAAAAATAGTGATATTCAGTCATACTTGACTTTTAAAATTGGCGACGAATTGTTTGCCGTTAATGTGATTAAGATACTCAGTATACTGGAATTGACCAGGATAACAAAAATGCCACGTACTCCCAAATATATAAGAGGTATTATAAACCACCACGGAGCCGTACTTCCTATCGTAGATATTCGTGATAAATTTGATTTAGAGCCAACAGATTTAAATTCAGGGGCCTGCATTCTGGCTGTGGATATTGATATGGACGGCAAGTCATTTAAAATAGGCGCATTGGTAGATGCTGTTGACGAAGTAATTGAATTGGATTCCAGCCTCATCTTACCAGCTCCACATCTTGGTAAAACCTATCGTTCGGATTTCATTGAAGGTTTTTATAAAACTGAAAAATCAGTAACTATGATATTAAATATAGATAAACTCTTTTCTGAAGATGATATCACGGTGATAGGCCATTCTGAATTGGTGCTCGAAGAAGAAGAAAAACAGGAACAGGTTTAAAAACTATATGGGGCACAAAAGAATTAATTCCTTTGTGCCCCATATAGTTTACCAATTAAACCTATGCTTTCTTACTTTTGCCTTCAATCAAATGATGAATAATTAAAGACAATCCTCCGAAAAGGAAAATCATAGAAAAATAAGCAACCTCCCTATCAAGCTTGGTAGTTACCGTTAGAATATTGGCCATAAGAATACCAAGACCGATACCAAAAAAGAAAATACCAAATTTGAGGCTCGAAAAAGTAAATTCTTCACTTTTAATTTCAGGCATGTTCGTCCCTTTTTCAATCATCGTTATTCTTTCTTTTCTATGTACCAGTAATTTTACTACGCCATAAAGAACTGTGAAAATTACCGCAACAATCATTACTTCTGAAATTTGTACCATAGCTTTTAAGTTTAAAATGTTTACTGTTTATTTATTATTTGTTTGTCATTTCATTTGACGCTTACTTTTTAAATTCGGTTACAAAAAAAAGTTTATATCTATTTTTGTAACCAAATTAGTCTTACCTGCGTCTTATTTTATAAATGCAGTTTCACGACGATACATATTATATTAACAAGGTTTTACGAGGCAACGTAAATGCTTTCTCTCAGCTTGTGGAAAAACACAAACGGATGGCCTACACACTTGCATTAAAAATGGTGAATAGTCCGGAAGACGCCGAAGAAATTGCACAAGATGCCTTTATCAAAGCGTTTCAATCGTTAAACGATTTCAAGGGCGAGAGTAAATTCTCAACCTGGCTGTATAAGATTGTGTATCATGTTTCCATTTCCAGGTTAAGAAAAAAACAATTGGAAACTATTTCCATGGACGCTGATTTTCGTAATTTTGATGTCAGCGAAACAGATCATTTGCTGACTCGGTTAACGATTGAAGAGCAAAATACCCTGGTGCGGGCGGCTATAGATAGATTGCCTACGGATGAAAAAGCAATTATAACGCTTTACTATCTGAACGATAGCTCTGTAAAAGAAATAACCGGCGTTACCGGCGACAGTGAGGCAAACGTGAAGATAAAGCTTTTTAGGGCACGCAAGCGACTTTGGGAATTATTGAAGTATCGATTTCAGGACAAAGTAATTGAGCAGTATGATGAACAATAAAAAAAATATAGAAGAGCTCACTTCCGAACGGATTAAAAACGTGGGTTTGGAAGAACCTTCGGCTGATTTTACCAGCAAGGTAATGCAATCTGTTGTGTTGTTGCCTCAGCCGAAAATTGAAAAGAAACTAATAAATTACCGGTATCTTATCATTGCACCGGTGCTTATTGGATTAATCTGGCTTTCCATGGTTATCTTCAAACTTACTGACTATATAATTATGTATTGGCAATTCTTGAGGAATGGCATTCGTCCTTTGATGACTTCATTAATTGACATATTCATTCAGCTGAAAAGTGTATCGCCTATTATCATCATTAGTTTTATCGCGGTATTGTTACTGCTTGTCATAGAAGAAGTGGTTAGCAGGAAAAAACAGTTTATAAGATAGCCTCATGGCGCTAATCTGTGAATTTTCCAGCCTTTGTCCTCTTTAACATATTCTATCCTATCGTGCAATCTGTATTCCCGGCCTTGCCAGAATTCAAATAAATCGGGCACCAACCGGTAACCTCCCCAACTTGTCGGACGCCTTGGAATATCTACAAACACCATATCCATTTTCCGGTAGCGATTTTCCAAATCCTCACGACTTAAAACAATAGAACTTTGAGGCGAAGCCCAGGCACTGATTTGACTTTCGCGCGGACGTTTTTTATAATATGCGTCTGATTCTTCTAAATTAACTTTTTCTACCCTTCCTTCAATACGCACCTGCCTCTCCAATTCAGGCCAAAAAAATAAAAGTGAAGCATACTGATGTTTCTCCATATGTTGTGCCTTTTTACTGCGGTAACTGGTGAAAAAATCAAATCCCTTTTCTGAAAAATCCTTCAACAATACTATTCGCGAAGAAGGCCTTTGATCTGGTGATACAGTGGACAATACCATAGCATTCGGATAAAGATTATCTGAGTTTAAAGCATCTTCAATCCAAACTGAAAACATTTCAACAGGATCCTGATCAATGTTTGTCTCCATTAATTCCTTTAACTTGTATTCCTTACGTGCATTTTTTAAATCCTGCATATCCTTTTTTTGAATAAACAAACTTCAGCGTAAATGGTTCTCGAATAATAGGTTAATATCTTTTAAAAATTGGCTGAATATTTAATTAAATTTGCACATTCAATTTAAATGCTTTTGCTATTTTTTATAACTATGGATGCAAAAAAAGATGGATTTTCAACATTTTTTAATTGGTTTGCCTGGGCAATTTCGCTCGGTGCCAGTGCCTTTTTTATCACTTATGATGTGATGCCAACACTTCCGGGAATTTTATCCGGTAAGGAAAAGGAAATGATAATTTTTATGCCCTTGCTCTTACTTGCTATATTTGGCACTTTTATCTCGCTCTTTAAACCCAAAATAGGAACATTAATGATGCTTGCAGGTGCAATTGGAATGTCCGTTGATCTTTACATTCGTGGTGGAGCAAAAATGGCAGGATTGATGATAGTTTACAGCGGCCCTTACCTTCTAGCCGCTATGCTGATTGCCCTTATGAGAAAACGCGTTTAAGTATCAATTACTTTTGAAATTGTGTTAAATACAAATATAGACGCTGAGTTACTTGCTTTCAATAAACTTTTTACCATAAGATATGTTATAAATACTTGCATTATAACTCATCAAGTAAAAAATTTAAAACAAAAGAATATGAAAGCAAACATAACTTTATTAATTTTTTCGCTATTGTTGGTTAACTTGAAAATCGTTGCTCAACCCAGCAACGACAATGGCAGCATGGCAATGTCAGCGCCATCAGACGGCAATCAAAAGGCTACATGTGTATTAAGCCCAACAAAAGGTAACAACGTAAGCGGTACAATCACCTTCACCAAAGTTAAAGAAGGAATTAAAGTTGTAGCTGATGTTGAAGGGTTGACTAAGGGCAAACATGGTTTTCACATCCATGATAAAGGCGACTGCAGTGCTCCCGACGGATCATCCGCAGGTGGCCATTTTAATCCCGAAGGTATGGCACATAACGGTCCCCCCGATATGGAGAGGCATGCCGGTGATTTGGGCAATCTTGAAGCCAATGCTGCCGGAAAAGCACATTACGAATATGTAGATAATATGATATCGTTTGAAGGAGCAAATTCCATCATAGGTAAGTCTGTAATAGTTCACGAAAAAGCCGACGATTTTGTTACTCAACCCACTGGTAATTCAGGTGGACGACAAGCATGCGGAGTAATCGATATTAGTAAATAAAAGATGATTTTTTGTTAATACCTTATTTCTTTGGCATAACTTTTGCCATAAAGTTATTATCAGATAGTCAAACACAATATATCCCAATTCCATTGGGCAGCCGGGCACAAAAACCCGGCTTTTATTTTTAATGGCATTGAGACCTTTGGGATAAAACCTCAAGGCTTAAAAAAACTTTGAGGTCATCGCTCTCAATTTAGGCTTTAGCAACCGTAACAACGCTGACTGTAACATTTTCAGCTTGGAGCAAAGCACTGATACAAGCTTCTAAAGTTGCTCCTGTAGTTACCACGTCATCTACCAGCAAAATATGTTTATTGTTGATATTTTCCTCGTCCCTGAGTGCATAAATTCCTTCTACATTTGTCCAGCGTTCGTAACGGTGCTTTCTCGTTTGTGTTGGATTGGGTAATATTTTATACAGTGTGCTACTAACGGGATTCTCCATAACTTCGGCTATTCCCCTGGCTATGCACTCGCTTTGATTATATCCACGTTTTCGAAGTTTATCTTTGTGGAGTGGAACAGGAACCACAATCTGCGTATCGTTAAATGACGACTGCAATAAATCTCTACCTATCATTCTTCCTAACTGATAACCTATTTCCTTTTGTCCTTTATACTTTAATTTATGTAAGAGTTTTTGGGCAAGGCCACCCTTATGAAAATACAGATAAGATGTTGCATTTTCAACCGGTACCCTCCCCCAGAACATTTGCGCCACCTCATTTTCAGGATCATTATGAAAATTTGTTTTAGGCAATTCATACAGGCATTTGGTGCAAATAAAATGTTCGTTTCGCAGTAAAACCTCGTCACAACTCGGACAAATCCTGGGAAAGAATAAATTAATAAAATCAGTTGCAATATTTGTTAAAAACATAGAACATTTAATCCTAATTCTTTATAAATTTAGGTAAATATTACCAATGTGTGAGCCGAAGAATAAGTAATTTTTATGAATCTAATTAGGATCAGCGTTTCGGAGACCAAGCAAATTCAAACTTTCAAAGCTTTAGCTTTAATAGTTTTATTTATTATTTGTGCATTTATAAGTCAGCTTTATAATTTGGATTCCGGTGCTGAAACAACAATAAGACTTACCACAGGACTGGCATTTATGGTTTATGTGTTCTCCCCTTATGGCAGGTGGACCATTATTTTTTTACTTCAGGCCAGTTTTACATACATCATAAACTCCCACACTTTCGCATATGGATTGTTGTCGTCCGTTTCAGAATCCACAACTGCTATTGTTTCTGCTATCGTTTTCCGGATCATGTATACGGATGAATTGATAAGCATCAGAAACCGCAGCATTCTTTTAATTTTTTTATCGGCGGGAATCGGATCGCTAATTGGAGGCATATTAGTGCATTATGCTTTCGGATATTTTTTGTTTGAGATCTATCACCCTAAACTTTGGACTACCTGGACTTTTTCGAACCTTGTCGGGATCGTTTTGATGACTCCTATAATGGTTGAATGGCGATCGGTTAAATCGATTAAAATGACCGCATCATTCAGCAAATCAATCCCTGAACTCGCACTTTTATTGTTCACTACCTTTTTAGTAACACATCTTATTTTTTATAAAAGATTTAACGACATTAATTTTTCCATTAACTTCCCTTATTTAATACTTCCTTTTATATTTTGGGCAGCCATACGGTTTCATCCCCGTATTTTAAGTTTGCTATTATTTGTGGAAAGCCTTTTAATCCTGTATTATACGGATATGGGGATGCTGGCCTTTAAATCTTCGGGACAACAATTTCAATGGATCGTGAACTCTATTCAGGTTTTTATTTTATTTACCGTATTGTTTTCATATATCATGGCCGGAATTATTCTCACACGCAATGAGGCTGGAGAAAAAATACGAAAACTAAACGAAAAACTGGAAGAAAGAGTAATGGAGCGCACCAAGGAACTGCAACGAACACTTGGCGCACTTCAGCAAAGCGAAGAACAATTCCGCAAGGCCTTTGAAACTTCCATTCATGGTATGGCACTGATTTCGCTGGATGGCAGATTTCAACGTGTCAATCAAGCTCTTTGTGATATGTTAGGATATTCCATGAATGATTTATTAGAATTAAATCTGCGGAAAATAACTCATAGGAATGATTATCTCTCGGAAATGAGAAAATTGAAAAAGTTAATCAATGGCGACATCTCATTTTACCAGGTTGAAAAAAGATTAATCCATCAGCAAAATCTTGAATTCTGGGTACTTGAAAGTAACAGTCTTATTAGAACTGCAGAAGGAGAGCCCTTACGCATTGTTTCTCAAATTGTCGATATCACGGAACAAAAGCAAGCTGAAGGACAATTACGCAAATATACTGAAACCCTCACGGTATTACTACGAGAGGTAAATCACCGGGTGAAGAATAATCTGTCGGCATTAATAGGAATGCTTCATATGGAAGAGAACAGAGTGTCGACTTTGGTAGACAAAGGATATATACACCTTCTCCGAGATTTGATAAGTCGTATCCGAGGCCTTGCCACTGTGCATAGCATGCTTTCGGCCCGAAACTGGCAACCACTTGAAATCAATCAGCTTTGTGAACAACTTATTCAGGCCATCATCATAGGGCTTCCCGTAAATCATAAAGTAATGCTGAATATCGATCAATCATCATTAAAAATAAACAGCAATCAGGCTCATCATTTAACATTAGTAATCAATGAACTCGCTACAAACTCCGTTAAATATGGATTGAATGATAACTCCAATGGACTGATTGAGGTTAAAATTCAGGAAAAAGATGGAAAAATCCAGTTAATTTTTCGCGATAACGGCCCCGGATATCCTGAATCTATGATAAATGGCGATTTTGTGAATGTAAACATTGGTTTTGAATTAATACGTGGAATAGTCACACAAAGCCTTGACGGAGATCTTTTTCTTAAAAATGAAGGTGGTGCCGTAACCGAGATTTTATTTGCTAACGAATTGACCTAACTTTAATGTATTACAAAGTATTATGGACAAAACACTATCAAAAGTTAAAGTATTAATTGCGGAAGATGACTTTTTAATTGCTGAGGAAATTTCCCGCATCATAAAAAAACTTGGTTATCAATTAATCGGAGTTGCTTCTAACGGAGTAAAGGCGGTGGAAATGGCTTTAAAGCAAAAGCCTGATGTCGTTCTCATGGATATCATCATGCCAAAAATGGACGGGCTTGATGCTGCCAGGCAAATAGTGAGTGCATGTTCCGCTGCAATTATAATTCTCACGGCCCACGAATCGCACGATTTGATAGAAAAGGCCGGCGAATTTGGGATTGCTGCCTATTTAACTAAACCTCCCAAACCCGAAGAAATTGAACGAGCTGTATACATAGCACTTGCCCGACATCGCGATCTGGCAGAGAGCAGACGATTGATCAGGGAGCTCGAAGATCACAAAAGGCAACTGAAAGAATTAAATGCCACCAAGGACAAGTTCTTTTCTATCATAGCTCACGATTTGCGAAACCCTGTATCAGCATTATTTAACTTTTCTGAATATCTCGAATCCAATATCAGTACGATTTCCACCGAAGAATTGCCGCAGTATATTTCAATCATGCGAAATACGGCTAACGGACTCTTCGGATTGCTGGACGAATTATTATTATGGGCAAATCTTCAATCGAATCACTATGAATTTAAACCTTCTTTGCTACAAGTGGCAGATGAAGCCAACACGGTTATAAATTTGTTAGGCGCCAATGCGGCCCGTAAAAAGGTGCATGTGGCAATCAATATTGATCCGGAAACTCAGGTATTTGCCGACCATAATATGTTACATACCATTCTGCGAAACTTAGTAACCAATGCCATTAAATTTACTCCTTCTAACGGATCCATCAATATAAATTCGAGGATTAATCTTCACGAAGTCTTTATAAATGTAGAGGATACGGGAATTGGAATAGCTAAAGAAAATTTGGAGAAACTATTTCGCATCGATCAGCAATCTTCTACACTTGGCACTGAAGGAGAAACGGGTACTGGCCTCGGATTGGTATTGTGTAAAGAAATGGTTGAAAAGAACAACGGCAAAATATGGGTTGAAAGTAATCCGGGACAAGGCACCTGTTTCACATTTGTATTGCCTAAACAACCACAAAAGAATTGAAGAGGGGGTAAGGCGTAACAATTTGGCCAAAATAAATCGAAACAAAACTTGGTAGCAAGGCGTAATTGTGTTACCTAATACTGTCGTTCCTTCTGGAACTAAAAAAAGAGGTCGTTTATCGTTTTCTATCATACTGTCGCCGCTCTGCGATTAAAACATACAATAGAAACATGTGTATTGGTGTGAAAAGAATCCCAAAGGGATGGCCAGTATGGTAGGAAAAATCTATTTGATGTGTTGATGGGAGCTGCGTAGCTGCGGCAGAATTTCAAAATGACCTAATGTCACTCTGAGATCATACAAATACCTATCAATATGCAAATTATATAAATCTGTCATTGGTACCTGCGGTAGGAGTCTCTTAAGAAGTAGATTATAATTTTGTACTGTATTACAAATGAGAATATTAGGTATCCTATGCCGAATAAGATTGAATTATAGAAAGAAAAGATTGAACTAACTAAAAAAGAATAAGCGTCCCCGTCATGATCAGAAGGCCAATGGCTAAACCCACATAAACCTGACTTGGAGTATGTTCGTTAAGACTCAAGCGCGCAAACCCAATACAGCCCGCAAGAAATGAGGCTGTTACTAAATATAAAAACAAATTAAAGTGATAAGATAACGATAAGATAAGGATAAGACCTATAATACCTCCAATGCCTACCAGGTGAGAACTCACTTTCCATTTTAAAGTAATCAGTAAAGTAACAATAACAGCCAGTGTAGAGGCTAACTGAAATGCCTGAATAAACAACGGAACACCTATCTGTCTGAAAAGGTAAAATGATAAATAATACAGTGCAGCAGTCACACTAAGAGGAAGTATGCGTTCCTGTTTATCGCTTAGCATGAAAGAAGAGGTCAGTTTTTGAAAATAAAAAAAAGGAATGAATGCGATGGGTATTACGAAAGTACACAGGATCGTAATGGTTAAAATAATACTTTTACCTTCAGCCGATAACAAATATAAATTCCCGGAATTCAGAATAATATAAATACCAAGAAAAGGCATCAGCAAAGGATGTAAAATGATTGAAACGCCCCAGGCAAAATGTTTAAAAAAGAATTTGGATAACATAGCCCGGTTCATCAAATATCGCAGATTATAATGTTATAATTCTTTACGTAACCTTGCCACAGGTATGTTAAGCTGTTCGCGATATTTAGCTACTGTCCGCCTTGCAATCAGATATCCCTTTTTTTGCAGGATTACAGATAATTCATCATCGGTAAGCGGCTTGCGTTTTGATTCTGCTTCAATGCATTCCTCCAGAATCTTTTTGATTTCACGCGTAGAAACCTCTTCGCCCGTATCTGTTTGCAAACCTTCGGAAAAGAAATACTTAAGGGGGTAAATACCAAAATGCGTTTGAATATATTTACTGTTTGCAACCCGTGAAATGGTAGATATATCGAGGCCCGTACGATCTGCAATATCTTTCAGGATCATAGGGCGTAAGACTGTTTCATCGCCTTCATGAAAATATTCTTTTTGAAATTCAATAATGGCTTCCATGGTAACCATAAGTGTATTTTGCCTTTGCTTGATAGCATCGATAAACCATTTGGCAGAATCGATTTTCTGCTTCACAAAGGAAAGCGCTTCTTTTTGTAGTTTATTCGACTTATCCTTATTGGCACTGTAGGATTCCAGCATATCACTGTATGTACGACTCAGACGAAGTTCCGGTACATTCCTCGAATTCAAACTTAATTGAAGCGTCCGGTCACGGTTTTCCAAAATAAAATCAGGGATAATATGCTCTGCAACCTTACTATGCGGGTCAGAATACGAACCACCAGGCTTGGGATTAAGTTTCAGGATCTCATCTACAGCGTCCCTCATCTCATCTTCAGTAATATTGAGTTTGGCAATTATTTTATCATAGTGCTTTTTGGTGAACTCCTCAAAATGATGCTTTAATATTTTTTGAGCTCTGGCCACAGACTGCACACTTTGGTCCTTCACTGATATTTGTAAAAGCAGACATTCCTGTAAATCCCTTGCACCAACACCTACTGGATCAAAATCCTGAATAACTCGCAATATCTCCAGTAATTCAGCTTCAGTAGTTTTAATATTCATGGTAAAGTCGAGGTCGTCAACCACGGCTTCGAGCTTACGACGTAAATAACCATCATCATCCAGGTTACCTATCATATATTCCGACAAACTGCGCGTACGTTCATCCAAATCACGCATTCCAAGCTGACTATCCAGATAATCATGAAATGTTGAGCCTACAGAGAAAGGAATATCTGGCTTTAATTCTATCTTATTATAATTCTTAACATTAAGTTTGTAAGAAGGAATATCGTCGGTACTTATATACTCATCAATGGAGAAATCATCTTCTTCGTTAACAGGTTTTTCGTCAAAGGATTCTTCTGAATCATTTTCAGTGCCTTCGTCAAGCGCAGGATTTTCCTCAATTTCTTTTTTAATACGTTGCTCAAGCAACATAGAAGGTATCTCCAACAGCTTTATCATTTGAATCTGCTGTGGAGATAACTTTTGAAGTAATTTCTGCTGAAGTCTCTGCTTTAACATAAGAACTATCTTGATATTCCTGCTAACAAAGATAATGAAAAAAAGTTTGGAGAGCTAAAGCCTATCCGCTTTCTGGAATAAAACCAGAAGTTATCCCATTATCAACGGCAGATGAACTGTTTCCAGCTAATCAACAGTTTAAAATTCAGCATTTTTTGGAGTTCTGGGGAATGGAATTACATCCCTAATATTTGTCATACCGGTAACAAATAATACCAAACGCTCAAAACCGAGGCCGAATCCACTATGAGGGGCTGTTCCGAATTTGCGGGTATCCATGTACCACCATAAATCTTTTGTAGGCAGGTTTAATTCACTAATACGTTTACTGAGCTTTTCAAAATCCTCTTCACGTTGAGAGCCTCCAATGATTTCACCAATTTTAGGAAAGAGCACATCCATGGCACGTACCGTCTTTCCATCCTCATTCATCTTCATATAAAAGGCCTTAATTTCCTTTGGATAGCCCGTAAGTATAACCGGTTTCATGAAATGTTTTTCAACCAGATACCTTTCATGCTCTGCCTGAAGATCGATTCCCCAGCTAACCGGAAATTCAAAGGGTTGGTTGGCCTTAATCAATATATCAACTGCCTCCGTGTAAGTCAGCCTTTGAAACGCATTCTCAGTAACGAATTTTAAACGATCTACTAACTCTGCATCGTACATTTTGCAAAGAAATTCAAGATCATCTTGGCAATTTTCCAAAGCATATGTAATCAGATACTTAAGAAAGTCTTCTGCGAGATCCATATCATCAACAATATCATAAAAGGCCATTTCCGGTTCAATCATCCAGAACTCGGCAAGATGCCGTGGAGTATTGGAATTTTCAGCACGAAAGGTTGGTCCGAAGGTATAAATTGCACCTAGTGCCAAAGCCCCTAATTCGCCTTCGAGCTGACCTGAAACTGTGAGATTGGTTGATTTTCCAAAAAAATCCTCCGTAAAATTAATGGTGCCGTCGGAATTTTTGGGTGGGTTTTCCATATCGAGCGTGGTTACCTTAAACATTGCTCCTGCTCCTTCAGCATCGGAACCTGTAATTATAGGCGTATGCAAATAAAAGAAACCGTTATCATTGAAATATTTATGAATTGCAAAGGAAAGCGCATGACGAATACGCAAAACTGCACTAAAAGTGTTGGTTCGCGGACGAAGATATGCAATTTCCCTAAGAAATTCGAGGCTATGCCCTTTCTTTTGTAATGGATACACCTCTGGATCAGCCGTACCATAAACTTCAATGACATCGGCCACCACTTCCACGCTTTGCCCCTGCCCTGCCGATTTAACCAATTTTCCATGGACACTTATACAAGCCCCTGTATTTATTTTTTTGAGCAATTCCTCATCAAACTTTGGTATATCAACTACAATTTGCAGACTATGAATGATTGAACCATCATTCAATGCGACAAAAGCTACATTTTTATTTCCACGTTTGGTGCGTACCCATCCCTTTACCAAAACTTCTTCATCTAGTCTTGGGGATTTTAATAAATCCTTGATAACATTTCTTTCCTGATTCTCCATAAAAATTTAATTAAGCAACAAAAATACAAATTTTGAAATAACTCATTTTGTGTAACTCATAATAATAAAGATTTTTTTAAATTTGAGGGATACTTTTATTTTAGCCATTTTTTTAATCCCTACCTATGGAAAACCAAAAAGATCAAATTATCGTTACGTGGGATTTCACCAACATCTCACAGTGTGCATTAGAGCATGCCATCCGGATTTCCCGAACCGTTAATAAGGGAATTACTTTGCTTCATATAGTTCCTCCTAAAATTCCGCAAAAGGAACTGGAAGCAAAAAGAGATAAAATGAGGTTAGTTTGCGAAGAAACGGAACGTCGCTTTCAGATAAAACCCTTGATTAACATTCTGGAAGGTACTATTTTCAAAAATATTTCCAAGTATGCTTCTGACACTAATGCTGCCATGGTGGTTATGGGCACTCATGGTATTAAAGGATCGCAAAGACTATTTGGTAGCTGGGCTTTAAAAGTAATTGTTGGTTCCAGTGCGCCATTTATTGTGGTACAGGACAAACCTCAATCGCACGAAAAGTATTCAAATATTGTATTTCCTATTGATTTTAAATCGGAAAACAAACAAAAACTTAACTGGGCTATTTATCTGGGAAGATATTTTAACTCAAAAGTCCATCTGTATAAGTACCCGGTGAAAGATAAATCGCTACAAAAGAAAATTAATACCAATCTGAATTTCGCCATCCGCTTTCTGGTTCAGAATAACTTAAATTATGAAATTCATTCTCCTGAAAAGTCCAAGGATTTCAATAAGGAAACGGTTGAATTTGCACAGCGAATCAATGCAGATTTAATCCTGATTATGACAACCAAGTACATTACTTTTGTTGACTACATGTTCGGGGCACGTGAGCAATTGATTATTGCCAATAGTGCTAAAATTCCTGTGATGTGTGTTAATCCTTTGGCCAATTTTGCCGGAATGGGACAATTTATGTTTGGTGGGAACTAAAATAGGTTGTAGGCTCGAATACCCGAACTGCCTCACCCCCGGCCTCCGCAAAAAGTCGGACAAACTCTCTCCTGAAGTGAGAGGGGAGGAGCTTTGCTTAGGATTTCGGTACTAATTTGTGAGACCTTTTAAAAGAAATAGATAACGAAAAAAATACAAGATGAGCTCCCTCTCCTTCAGGAGAGGGCTGGGGTGAGGCCACTTGGAGACCGAAAGAGAGATCGTTTTGGCTTACGTTAACTTCCTTATCACCGGCTCCTGACCAGGATAGCCTGCAACCATTTCATTAAATCCAACTAATTCAAAATCATCAAAGTGAAAACCTGGAGAAACCATGCACCCCACAATGGTGAAACCTCCTTCATCCAAAACCTCAGCTCCAAAAACAGCTCCTGCCGGTATAATCAGTTGAAGTAACTGGTCCTCCTTATAGGATGTTCCCAATGTGTAAGCAGTATAAGCCATTTTATCAAATATATGTACCCGAATGGTCGATCCATAGTGGAAATACCATATTTCATCGGATTTTAGACGATGTAATTTCGATACCTTCCTGGATTCGAGTAAAAAATAAATACTGGTTGATAAATTACGGGGCCCCGAATACTTTTGATTTAGTTCCTTAGCCGTAATCAAATTGTTATTTCGGTATATCTCCCGGAAATATCCGCCTTCCGGATGAGCGGTAAGCCCCAGGCGGTTAATCCAGTCGTTGGCATGGTCTGTTATCATATGGTTTTTCTCCAATCTTAAGAATTTATTTTCAAGTTGTCAACTTTATGTACATTTAATTGAACAAAACAATCATTATTGCCAGAAGGGAAACCTTTATTCTCTAGCTTAACCCCTTAAATAAGTAGAGACTAACTTATTATTTTTTCATTATTAACATTTCTTAACAATCATTGATAATTAAGCCAATTATATTTGTGATCAGAAATCAAAAACTTAAATATATTTTATTCATTATAAGCATTTTAACTAAAATATAGTATGAATATTGTTGTTAAAAACTTAACCAAAAAGTATGGCATTCAGCGGGCTGTCGACGACATCTCATTTGAAGTGAAAACCGGCGAGATCCTCGGTTTTCTTGGGCCCAACGGGGCCGGTAAAACTACCACCATGAAAGCTATTGTTTCCTTTTTTGCCCCAAACTCAGGTAGTATAGAGATAGGAGGTATTTCTGTTATGGAACATCCGGAAGAAGTAAAAAAGCAAATTGGTTACTTACCGGAAAACAATCCGCTGTATGAGGACATGCCCATACTCGACTACCTTTACTTTGTTGCGGAAATACTTGGGGTTCCTAAACCAAAAATTAAGGAACGTATCCTGGAAATGGTTAACATTTGCGGTCTCGAAGGAGAAAAACACAAAAAAATAGGTGAACTCTCCAAAGGGTACCGGCAACGGGTGGGTCTTGCCCAAGCACTAATTCACGATCCAAAGGTGCTGATCCTTGATGAGCCTACATCAGGTCTCGATCCTAACCAAATTGTGGAGATCCGGGAATTGATCAAAAAAATAGGAAAAGAAAAGACCGTAATTCTCAGTTCTCATATTTTAGCCGAAGTCGAAGCTACCTGCGACAGAATCATGATTATTAGTAAAGGCAAAATTGTAGCGGATGGAACTCCGGATCAATTGCGGAAACGAGCAACAGGTCGCGAAGTTCTCAAGCTTACCATTGAAGATGGCGATCGTAACGAAATATTTAGCGCCTTGCAACAAATGGCATCCATTGAGTTGGTAGATTTTAGCTCCAAAGAAAACACTGCTTTCGAAGTTCAAAGCAGACCGGATTCAACATCACGCAGGGCTATTTTTGAATTGTGTAAAGAAAAAGGTTGGACACTCACCGAAATGACTCCAATTGAAACCAAATTAGAGGATGTTTTCAGAGAATTAACACTGAATTGAAGATAATTTGCCAATTAACAAATATTTCCAATATGAATAAAATATGGACTATTGCCCGACGCGACCTGAACTCGTTTTTCGACTCGCTGATGGCTTATATACTAATTGTAGTTTTCCTTAGTTTTACAGGATTTTTTACGTGGCTTCTCGTTGCTGATGTATTTTTGATAGGTCAGGCAAGCCTCCAATCTTTTTTTGGGGTGGCTTACTGGACCTTCTTTATTCTCATTCCAGCTATAACCATGAGTATGATTGCTGAGGAAAAACGCTCAGGGACCATCGAACTATTGATGACAAAGCCTGTAACAGACTGGCAAATTGTGCTTGGTAAATTTCTGGCTACTCTTTTACTGGTTTGTATCGCGTTGGCACTGACGTTGCCCTATTATATTACCATAGCAAATCTCGGACCAGTTGACCATGGCGCCATTTTAACCGGGTATCTCGGACTTATTCTGATGTGCGCCACTTACATAAGCATTGGTATTTTTACCAGTTCGATTACCAATAATCAAATCATAAGTTTTCTATTATCGCTTTTGATTGGCATCTTCTTTCACTGGATTTTTAGCATGTTAGCCAGCAATTTTCACGGCATAACAGGTGAAATTTTCAGTTATTTAAGCGTTTCGACTCATTACGAATCAGTTACCCGCGGAGTAATCGACACAAAAGATCTGGTCTTTTTCTTTTCCCTGATATTCCTGGGATTGATCGGCTCGGAAGCTGCGCTTTCAAAACGAAATATGGTTGATTAATTGATAAAAATTTACAATGATGAAAAGTCGAAAACAACTTACATACTCATTCGTGCTGATTATTGGCGTTTTAGCACTGATCAACATACTTGCCAATACTTTCTTTTTAAGGCTCGACTTTACAGAGGATAAACGATATACACTCAGTAAAGCAACCAAAGACATTTTAAAAGAATTAAAAGAACCTGTTACAGTAACGGCTTATTTTTCCGATAAATTACCAACAGAACTTGTTAAAGGACGCCAGGACTTTAAAGAATTGTTGGTTGAATACGCTGCCCGGTCAAGGAATAAATTAGTTTACGAATTTGTAAACCCATCCGAAAATGAAGAAAAGGAACAAAAAGCAACGCAGGCAGGTGTACATCCGGTAGTCGTAAATGTTCGTGAAAAGGATGAAATGAAACAACAAAAGGTATTTATAGGAGCGGTCGTAAAGATTGGAGAACGTTCTGAGGTTCTTCCTGTTATACAGAGCGGATCGGCGATGGAATATGCATTATCAGCTGCGATTAAAAAATTATCAGTAACCGAAAAACCTTCTATAGGGCTTCTTCAGGGACAAGGAGAACCCAGCCCGGCAGCCATAGGCCAAGTTTATTCGTCGCTGGGCGTGCTTTATAATGTTGAACCTATCTACCTTACAGACAGTACCTACACATTAAATAAATACAAAACAATAGCTATCATCGGTGCTAAGGATACCATACGCGAAAAATATCTGCAGCAACTTGACCGGTACCTTTCCGAAGGTGGAAATCTTTTTATCGCGGTTAGCCATGTGGATGCGAATTATCAAAATCTTACCGGTAATGTAATCAATAACGGTCTTGAAAATTGGCTAAGGAAAAAAGGTATTGTCATAGGCGATAATTTTGTACTGGATGAAAGCTGCGGAACCGTAAATGTTCAACAGCAGCAGGGAGGATTTGTAATGACCACACAAATCAAGTTTCCATATATTCCGCTTATTTCCAATTTTCCAAAACATCCTATAACAGAAGGGCTGGATGCTGTGATAATGCAATTCGTAAGTTCTCTCTCATACCAGGGCGATTCTTCCAAAAGATTTATTCCACTTGTTCAAACTTCTGAAAAATCAAGTACTCAGCCCACGCCAGTTCACTTCGAACTTAACAAAGAATGGAAGGATGCTGATTTCCCATTAAAGAACATAACTATTGCTGGTGCATTCGTGCCGAAAAATGGGCAGGGCAACAAAATTATTGTCATCACTAACGGAAGTTTTGCCACCAACGGGGAAGCCCAGCAACAAGAGCAACAACAGCAAGTTAATCCCGGAAACCTCAATTTGATAGTAAACTCAATTGATTGGCTGAGTGATGAAACCGGTTTAATAAACTTACGCGCCAAAGGGTTAAAATTACACCCCCTCGATAAAATCGACGAAGGCAAAAGAATGTTTCTTAAATATCTGAATTTCTTACTCCCCATCCTGCTGATCATTGGATACGGAATTTACAGGATGAACAACAACCGCAAAAAACGCATAAAAAGAATGGAGGCTCATTATGTTTAAGAAACTGAATTTCAAAACGCTGGTTTTGATATTTGGCGGATTGCTCGCCATTGTTGTTATCATGCAGGTAGTTAAACATTCCAGCGGAGACAGGAATTTCAAAGATAAATTGTTTACTGTTGATACCGCAAAAGTTTCAACTATTATTCTGATGCCTCGCTCGGAAAAATCAGAAATACGATTGGTGCGCAGCGGAAACTCATGGACTATGGCCGTAAAAGGGAAAACGTATAAAATTGAAAATGGCTATGTGCAAGATATGTTAAGAATACTTCCTCAAATGAAGCCCGAACGAGTTGTAGCCACTGAAAAATCGGAATGGCCCAATTACCAGGTTACCGACACAGCTTCTGTAAGGGTGAAGGTGGAACAAGGTACTAAAGTGGTTGCCGATTTCCTGGTAGGTAAATTCTCTTATACACAATATAAGCAAACAACTTTTGTAAGACCTTTCGATGAAGATGAAGTATATGCCATCGATGGTTTTCTGGCTATGATCTTCAACAAATCGGCAAATGACCTCCGTAACAAGAGTTTGGTAAATGTTAATCCTTCCGATATCACACGTTTAACTTTTACATACCCTGCTGACAGTTCTTGTGTGCTCATAAAAAACGATAAGCTATGGAAAATTAACAGCGAAAAAGCTGATTCCGCTAAAGTTGCTAATTATCTTAGTTACCTTTCGAATGCCTCCGGTGACGATTTCGCTGATAATTCAGTGCCATCCGGAAAGCCTGTTCTTTCGGTTAAAATAGAAGGAAAAAATTTCAACCCAATTGAAATTAATGCATTCGTTGCCGATAACACGAATAAATATACGCTAATATCGAGTATAAATCCCGATAACAAGTTTAGCGGAGCAAAATATAACCTCATCCAAAGGATATTCCTGGGCCCCAAGCAGTTTAAAATTATACCCAAATGATGTTCACGATTATTCAGACTGGCTGAGCAAAAAAGAGGGTGTGCCTCAAAAGTCTTGAATTGACCCCAACCCCTAAGGGCAGGGCTGTTAAGTTTTGATTTTGTGCAACCTCTACAAGGTTGAAAGCTAAGACATAGTATCGTTTACTACAATAATGTAACCTCTACGAGGTAATTTGAACTTCGTAGAAGTTCCATTATTGTAGTAGAAACCTCAAAATCAGATATTAAAACCTTGTAGAGGTTTCAGATCAAAGTATGGTCTTGTTTAGAAAGAAAGAATCTTTTAGACAATCTCTTTTTAGCTTATAAAGTCGACCATCGTTAGAAAAATATGCAACAAATATAATAAGCCAAATGCAAGATTATCCGGTATATATATCATCGGCACCAGTTTATTTATAAATCGCAAGCTTTGTTATGCGGACATGCAAATTGAAACTAAAAGTTACTAAATTGCACCTTTTATTAACAACGACTAACTAATAACCTAACCAATTAATGAATAAGACTAAAGATTGTCTTAGAGATTACTTAAAAATATGCCTGCCCTTAGCCGTCGTCTTTTATTTGCTGAGATTTTATGAATATTTCACTTCCGGAATTAAACTTGCCACTAACCATAATTTCTTTGTAATTATCGTTAAATGGTTGTTCTTTGATACCTATACCTGGCTGGTATATATAGCAATATTATTTATCCCTTTCTTATTGCTCTATCTTATCCACAAAAATATTGGCCGGTACTTTTTACTTATAGTGAATGGTTTAACAATACTAGGTTTCTTCGGATTGCTGGTAGTTTTTTCCGAACGACTGGTACCCTTCGATCATGAACTTTTTGTTCGCAAAGCATCCGAATCATTTTCCGTAGTTGAGAATACGTTTACCGGAAGATTTTTATTCATTTCACCTATATTTATTTATATAATCGTATACGTTATCCTTTATAAAAGTAAATTACTGCAAAAAAGCTCGAAAACAGTTTTTTCTTTAACCATTGCGGTTTTATCGGTTTGTTCTTTATTAATATTTTGTATTACAAAACCTTCCACAAAAAAATATTCACAAGTTCAGGATTATTATTTGGTATCTAATAAATTACAGTACTTTATCGCGGACA
>CAYZNC010000054.1:0-24893 GCA_964478555.1 uncultured Bacteroidales bacterium
GTGCTATTGATGAACACCAGGTAAAAATGCTGACCAGGTACACGCGATTTTTCGCTCCGGCACTCTCGCCCGATGCAACAAAAATTGCAGCCATTGAAATTGCCCTTAATAACGAATGTTTTATAGTTATTCTCGATGCTCATACCGGTAAAATATTAAATCGCGTTCGTTCCCCTAACGACCGGTTTTTGCAACTTCCAAACTGGTTGGCAAATGGCAAAAGTATTGTTATTGTGGCAACTGGTAAAAAAGGAAAAAGCCTCGAGCAATTTAACATTAGTTCGGAGAGCTGGCAAACACTTATCGCTCCGACCTTTTACGACATCCTTACACCGGTTGATGCAGGAGCAGAAATTTTCTTTGTAAGTGATTTTAACGGAACCGATAATCTTTATGCATATAAGAAGGCAGATGGAACAGTTTGGCAAGTGACAAATTCAAAATATGGCGCTTTTGATCCAAATATAAAACCGAATAATCATAACCTGGTCTTTTCTCAATATTCTTCGCAGGGGTACAACGTTGTATCAACAACCTTAGAATCAACTACATGGGTTAATGTTGAGAAAATAAAGGATACCTCTATTAAACTTTATGAAGCCAGCGCCAAACAGGAAAAATTCAATTTTCAGGATAGTACGATTCCATTGCGTTCATACCCGGTATCTAATTATTCCAAAACCACACACATGTTTAATATTCATAGCTGGGCGCCTTTTTATTACGATTTTTTCAATCCGGTATTGAGCTATCAGGCGGTTACACCCGGATTTACTCTTCTTTCGCAGGATAAACTTGGAACGTGTCTTGCTTCGCTAGGTTATTCATACAATAACAACCAATCTATATTTAACACTAACATTACGTATAACCGGTTCTTCCCCGAAATCCAGGTTTCGCTGAGTTATGGAGGTATTACTCAAATTAATACAACTACGGAAAGTACCATTAAACCGCCTGTTACAAACAATACATTAGATGCTATAACCAACTTATTTATACCGTTAAATTTTACAAGAGGCCGTTTTATTACCGGTATAACTCCAGGTATAGGATTGGAATATACGGATGTATGGTTTTATAATCCTGTTATCAAAAATTACCAGGACGGTATGACCTATGTTAGTTACACACTCAGTGCTTACCGGTATTCCAGGGCGTCGTTACGCGATCTGGCACCACCATTGGGAGTAACTGCATATGGCCGATTTACCAATACACCTTTTGAAAATGTGCAATTGGGTTCAATTTGGTACACCCAGGGCAGATTTTATCTTCCGGGACTTTTAAATCACCATAGTCTACAATTTACAGTTGCTTACCAGGAACAACAACCTGAACGCTATTTATTTGCATCACTTGTACCATTCCCCCGCGGTTATACTGATCATACAACCTATAAATTAACTACTTTATCCGCCGATTACATGTTCCCAATTGCATATCCAGATTTTCATATTGGCCCTATATTATATGTTAAGCGGTTAAGAAGTGATTTGTTCTACGATTTTGCCAATAATCAATATAAAACCCAAACAAATCCCAATAAAGTATTTTGGAATACCGAAAATCTGAGCAGTATGGGTGTTGATTTAACCGCTGACTTTCACGTCTTTAGAGTGTTTTTCCCCATCAATGCCGGTATCCGTCTGGCATACTTACCAAATACTGAAAGTTATATTTCTTCGTTTTTATTTCGAATTGATCTGTCAAACTTTTAACAATAATTTTACTTTTGTAACTTTATCTTTAGTTTTTAAGTTTACTATCAAAAAAGCTTAATTGTGTTAGATTATATCGATAGGCATAAAATAGGGATTTTAACTACCATAATGTTTCATCTTCTGGTAATTACAGCGTTTCTTATAGTGAAACTTCAGGATCAGAAAAAGGATCCGGAGACCCGCATAGAGCTTAATTTTGTTGATCCCCAGGAAATCCAAAAGCAAATTGAGGAGATGAAGAAGGAAGCTAAAACAGTTCCGGAACATGAGTTTATCAAATCTATGGAAGAGCAGTACCTGGGGCATAATATTCCAAAAAACGAAGATGAGGATCCGAAGAAAGCCATTGACAAAATGGAACAGGATATTAAAAAGGAGCTGGGTGTGAAGGATTATGATGCCAGTGAACGAGAAAAAGATGCTGATAAACCTAAAATAGAAAAGGTTGAAAAGAAAGAAGCCAAAGCTGCAGTGAAAAAACCCGAGTATACAACCAACGAAAAAGGAGAAAGGGTTTTTGACCGTGGTGCAACAACAATTTCTTATTTACTCAAAGGACGCATGCACATATATATGCCCAGCCCTGTTTATCAGTGCCAGGGAAGCGGTAAGGTAGTATTGGAAATACTTGTAAACAGAAATGGATACGTTGTAAGTGCTCAAATTAACAAAGCTGAGTCGCAAATAGCTGAGGAGTGCCTTATGGATGTAGCTACCAGAACAGCCTTAACAAGTCGTTTCAATGAAAAAGCGGATGCGCCCGAGAAACAATCCGGAAGAATAACTTATATATTTATTGCTCAGTAAAACGTTACCATCATTCATCAAAATAATCCAAAGGTTTATTTCCAGTCATGACGCGTTTCCCATTTCCAATAGATCCCTCCATCTACAGGTAATTGTAATTGATTTTTTAGAACATTTTAAATAAAAATCAGTTAATAAATAGACTATCCTGTTAAAAACCTTGCTATTTTTAATACGATTCATATAAATTTAATTTTCTAACTTTGAAATGCCAGAAAAATTCGATCTTGTAACTGATTTATGGGTAAACGGATAATCATTTTCACTTTATTAGGAGTCATTGTCATCGCCGCTATTGGGCTATATTTTATAAGGGAAAGCAAGCACCAGATATCCTCGGTTTACCTGGCTATTCCTTTGGATGCGACTTTGATATTCGACATCAAAGATTTGCAGAAATTCAACAACGAAATTTCAGGAAATCAATTTTGGAACGATATATCTGTGGCCCCTGTCTTTAATAAATTTAATCAACAGATGAGATTGGTGGATTCCTTAAAAAGGTTGAATCCGAAATTGAACGCCATCTTATCTCAAAGTCCGGCTCTTTTGATATCCGGACATCCGGTTGGTAAAGAGAATATCGAACTGTTATATTATTTTAAAATTGAAGCTGAAAAAGATTTCCGGCAGATCGATAATGTGATCAAAAATTACGATAATAATAAAATTGTGTATGGTACTCACAATTATGAGAGTGCCACTATTCGCGATATTATATTTCCTGAGAAAAAAGACGAGAATTTTT
Source organism: uncultured Bacteroidales bacterium (assembly GCA_964478555.1). Classification (GTDB taxonomy): domain Bacteria; phylum Bacteroidota; class Bacteroidia; order Bacteroidales; family JAAUTT01; genus JAAUTT01. The sequence goes on from CAYZNC010000054.1 coordinate 3,280, forward strand.
CTTACACCTGGTCTAATGGGATTATGATTTTGAGTAAATCGTCCCTTTTAGTTGAAAACGCAGTTCGTCAGCTGCTAGCGCAAGAATCCGTGCTCAATCAAAAAGAACTTGGGGAAATTATGAAGACGGCGGGAAAAAATTCGTTGGTTAACTTTTATATCAACTTTGAATATTTGCCCAGGATGGGATTAAAAGTAGCTCATTCGAAATTTAAAGATGAGTTCCTTTTCCTTAAACATTTTGGAAGTTGGGTGGAACTTGATTTAAATTTGAAACCCGATATATTGATTTTAAATGGTTTTTCCTGTTCTAAAGTTAACGAACCAGGTTTTGAATCGTTGTTTAAAAATCAGAAACCTGTTAAATTGGAGATCTTTAGCAAAATACCAATGGCCTCCAATACTTTTGCAGTTTTAGGAATAAGTAATTTCAGCCAGTATCAAAAAGATTACCAGTTTTTTCTGGAAGCTCAGGGTATTGGACAAGCGCGAAAAGAAAGTCTGCAGGCATTGAAAAATAATTTTAATATCGATTTAATTAAAGGGTTTCATGATATATTTGATCAGGAAGCTGGTATGGTAATTACCAACCTCGTAGATGATACCTTGGTTAATCAGCCTTTTTCAATTATCCGGACAAAAAGTAAAGAAGACGGCGAAAAAATATTGAATAGTTTTCTTACAGAGTATGCTGCCAGGATCAACGTGCAGGTCAGCACACTGGTTACTGAAAAAGCAATTGATAAAGATCAGAAAATCTCCATTTGGTCATTGCCCTTTGGAAATATTCCCGATTTGCTATTTGGTCAGCTTTTTTCGTCGGACGGTAACCCGTACTGTACCTTTGCCAATAATTACCTTATTTTTGGCAATAGTCCCAATGCGCTGCTTAAATACGTTCAAAGTCTTACCCAAAATGCGTCCCTTGGTACCGATCTCGACTTTAACAATTTTTCAGAATATTTTGCTTCGCAGTCAAACTTTTTCTTTTACAATAATCCCGGTTTATCCAATAACCTTTATCAGAATTATCTGAAGCAGGAGGTTATTCAAACGCTGGGCATGCAGCAAGGACATTTTGATAAGATGCAAGCCATCGTTTATCAATTTAATATTAGTGATAATGACCTTATATACAATAATATTTTCATTAAATACAAAGTTTCAATTACGGCTAACACAGCTAAAACTGCATGGGAAAGCACTCTTGATGCCAATATGATTGGTAAACCACTGATTTTAAAAAGCTTTGCAGACAATCCTTCTGTTGTTTTTATTCAGGACGCCAAAAATCAACTTTACTTAGTTAACAACATGGGACGTATTCTCTGGAAAATAAAACTTCAGGAACCTATTTTAAGTGATGTCTATCAAATCGATTACTATAAAAATGGTAAACAACAAATGCTGTTTAGTACCAGCTCACAAATTTATATTATAGACCGAAAAGGTAATTCGGTTGAAACTTTCCCCGTAACCCTTAAAGTTAATGCTACTAACGGACTTGCATTGTTTGATTACGATAAGAACCGAAATTACAGGATCTTTGTGGCAGGTAAAGATCAAAAAATATATGGCTATGATAAAGATGGAAAACTTCTTGAAGGTTGGGACTTAAAGCAAACTGAAACTGAGGTTGATCAACCTGTTCAGCATTTCCGCATAGAAGACAAGGACTTATTGGTTTTTAACGACAAACAGCGTGTATATGTTTTGGACAGAAAGGGAAATGAAATTGTGAAAACATCTGCCATTCCGCTCTCGGTTAATAACAAAGTATCACTGATCAACGCAAGATCATTGAAGGAAGCCCGGTTTGTAATTACCGACGCTGAAGGTAAAGTATACTTCATTGCAGTTGATGGTACTGTTAAAAGCATCGATTATGGTAAATATCCTTCAAATCACTGGTTCGATGTTTACGATATCGATGGAGACGGGGTTAAAGACTTCGTTTTTACCTATGGAAAAACACTAAAGGCGGTTTCACAAAAAAATAAAGAGATAATTACCTTAACCATTGATCCATCCATTACTTTTAGACCTGAGTTTTATGAATTTTCATCCAAAAAATATAAAATTGGATTAGTAAACAGCGAAAAAGGAGCAATATACCTCTATGACCACACAGGGAACCTCTTCAAAGGCTTTCCACTTAAAGGAAATACACAATTTTCCATTGAACCCTTGAACAATTCAGAAAATAGATTTAACTTAATGGTCGGAACCGACAATAACTTTTTGTATGAGTATTCCGTACAATAAGTAAATTTAAATTTCTTATAATGAAATTATTATATTCATTTCGGGGAAGTCTTAAATTATTTCCACTAGCACTTTTCATCGTATTTATAACTGCTTCTTGTGTAAAGGAAAACGTAGACTTGGAACATATTTCAAATACGGTAGACTGGAGGCCAAAATATGCTATACCACTTGCCCACGGAAGCCTGAGCCTGAAAGAAATTGTCAATGCCATTGATACTAGCGGTGTCATGAAAGAATATCCGAATGGCCTATTGTACATTAGCTACCATAACCGGATTTTTTCCAAAACTGTCGATTCAATTATTACGATACCCAATCAGCAATTTCAGCAACTTTTTACAGGAGCGGCATTGCCCGGTGTTTTTCCACCAAACGATTCAATTAAGTATAATTCATCCAGCAATTATAATTTTAATTTCAATAATGGAGCGGAAATCGATAGCATTAACTTCAAAAATGGCACCTTGGTTTTCAACGTTCGTTCGGAATTTCTGCATACGGGCTCAATAACCATTACCATGCCTACGATGACCAAAAACGGGGTACCCTTAACAATTACGATGCCTATCAATAAGTTGGATGGCAGTTTTGCCGATTTCATTTCTAAAAGCCTGACCGGCTATAAACTTACTTTTAATGCTATCAACCAAATTCCGGTAACATACAGCGTAGTTTTGTTAAAAAACGGTGGGGCGCCAATACTTGCAACACAGAAAATTTCTATCGATATTGATATCCAACAGACATCTTTTAAATCTATTTTCGGATATTTTTCCAGTTATCCGCTTATTGATAATTTCCCCTCTGAAGTTTTGATCGACGTTTATCAAAATGTAATAGCCACGAATGCAAAAGTAGCTGATCCGCGTTTAAACATTTGCTATAATAACTCATTCGGCATCCCCATAAGGATACAACTTAACAATGCACGCACTTATAGTAAAACATCAGGATATACAACGGTTACCTTAAATCCATCGGTAAACCCTATTGATGTTCTCTTCCCAAATATCAATCAAATAGGAACATTGATGCAAGATACCGTACGGATCGATAAAAATACCAGTTCCATCGCTACCGCTTTCAACAGCTCACCTGAAGAATTTTTAGCCAGTATTGCGGCAACTACTAACATCGGGGGTAAAACGCATAATAATTTTGCACTTGATACCAGCAGGTTCGATGTGGATATGAATGTGGAATTGCCCATGGATTTTCAAGCTTCAAATTATAGGCGGGTAGACACCATTGTGGATTTTGATCTTAGTACGATTACAAAAGATTACAGCATTATTAATAAACTAGCTATTTACGGAACCTTTACGAACTCTATTCCTTGTGATTTAGGATTGCAGGTATACTTAGTCGATAGCCTTTACACTAAGGTTGATTCCCTTTTCACTGTGGCGGATCAGCCTGTAATAAAAGGGGGTGAAATTGACTCAAATGGCAACGTAATTAAACCCGGAAGTAAGATAAGCCAATTTATTTACAGCGGCAACCAGATAAAGGCACTCTCAAAAGTTAAACATGCTTTATTATACGCAAATATTTCTACTTCAGGGGGAGGTCTTACCTATGTTAAGTTTTATTCCAAATACGTGCTAACTCTAAGTCTTGGCGTTCAGATTGACATAAAAGTCACCTCCTTAGACCAATTTAAATAAAACTTGCACCGCATGAAAATTTTTAAACTAACCAATATCCGATCAACTTTTTTAGGAATTTTATTTTTGTCTGCATTACCCCTCTTTGCGCAACAAAATAACTCTCTGTATTTCATGGATCAGCTTCCGCAGTCGAATCAATTAAATCCTGCAACTCAGCCTTTCTTTGGATTCTACCTCGGATTACCTGGTATTTCGTCTATTGAAGTTAACGGAGGAAATTCAGCCCTGGGTTTTCATGATGTAATCAGGTTCAATTCCCAGCTTGATTCAACCGTTTATTTCTTAAATAGCCAACAGGCACAGCGCGATCTTCTAAGCAGGTTTAAGAAAACTAACTTTGTTTATACGGATGGTCGCATTGATTTGATTACTTTAGGTTTAAGGATAAACAAAAATTATTACTCTTTTAACATTAGCGAACGTATGGAAGTCAGGCTTAACCTGCCTTATGACTTGGTCAAATTTATGCTAAGAGGAAATTTGGACAGTATGGATGTTAATGCTCCAACACAAACCTTTGATTTAAGTACACTTGGAATTAAAGCAACCTGGTATCGCGAATATGCGCTTGGATTTTCAAGAGAAATAGATGATAAAATTACGTTCGGCCTCAGAGGTAAATTACTTTTCGGGAAGGCAAATATTACAACTCAAAGTTCCGTAACAATGGCAAATACTGGTTATCAATCATGGGAGCCACATTCCACCATTGATGTCAATAGCTCAATACCTGATCTGAATGTTGTTACCAACAGCAAATCAGAAATTGACAGTTTAAAGTTTAAGGATGTAAAAGACGCAAATAGTATCCGGAATATTGCGATGAACAAAGCCAATATGGGAGTTGCGCTTGATTTGGGTTTTATTTATAAGCCTGTACATTTTTTTAGTATTGCAGCGAGTGTTGTTGATTTGGGTTATATAAACTGGAAGAACAATCTTCATCATTTATCACAGGATGGTTCTTACAATATGGAAGGAGTAATTTTACACAGGCCGGATTCAATAAAACCATTAACTGCTTTACTTGATACACTCAAAAGCAAATTTGCTTACAATACAACGGTAGATCCTTATATGACTACCCTTTCTCCCAAACTATATGTTGGCATGCAACTTAGGGTATTGAATGATGTGGGGCTGAGTGTTCTTACCAGGATGCAGATAATAGAGAAAAGCCTCCAATCGCAATATACCTTTTCTCTTAATTTTTATCCGGGAAATGTATTTCTTTTAACATTGAGCTATACCATTGCTGACAATATGTACGATAATTTTGGTGCTGCTTTGTCCTCCAAATTTGGTCCGTTGCAGTGGTACATAATGACTGATCGAATTCCTCTTTATTATGCTAAAGATGTTAAGGGGTATTACGTTCCTGAATATGCTAAAAACATTAATTTACGGTTTGGCGTTAATATTGTATTTGGGAAAAAACGGCACAAGCGGATATTTAAGGACCAACCCTTAGTTGAGATTCAATAACCTTTATTTTTTTCTCCAAAAGAATTATCTTAGCGGAAATTTTTTTCTGCTATGATTCATTTATTTAAATTTCTCTTAGTATTTGGCATTGTTTATATTATATTGCGTTTTATTTTGCGATATATCCTTCCACCACTGTTAGGACATTATATAAATAGGAAGATCAATGAAATGGGAGGTCAGGGTCATGCATCTCAGAGTAAAACAAACCGGAGCGAAGGAGATGTAACGATCAACTATAATGAAGCGAATAATAAAAAGCATAACTCGAAAGATAAAGGAGAATATATCGATTTCGAAGAAATAAAATAATTGCCCTAAATACCCTTAAAATTATGCAATTCAACAAATTAAAATCCTTGGTTCCGCATGCAGTTGCGGTTGTAATTTTTCTTGTGCTGTCTGTCGTATACTTTTATCCGCAGCTCGAAGGTTTGCAAATACGTCAAACCGATACACAGCAGGGTATTGGGATGACAAGAGAGATCTCTGATTTCAGAGCCAAATATGGAGAGGAACCGTTATGGACAGGAGCTGATTTCAGTGGCATGCCCACTTATCAAATTTCAACAGCACATGCAGATTATGTGCCAACCATTATAAATTTTTTGATATTCAAACCCTTTTCGACACCCATGGGATATGTCATACTTGCGATGATCATGTTCTACATCATGTTAATTTGTTTTGATATAAGTCCCTGGCTAAGCATAATTGGAGCTATTGCTTTCGGATTTGCTTCCCAAAACATTTTGCTGCTTGACGCTGGGCATAATTCAAAAGTACATGCTGTAGCTTTATTGCCACTGGTTATTGGTAGTTTACTACTAGCCTACCGGAAAAACTATATAACAGGGGCCATTTTGCTGTGTTTTTCTCTATGCCTGGAAATTGCAGCCAACCACCTACAAATGACCTATTACGGTACATTTTTGATTGTGTTAATTGTACTGGTGGAATTATATTTACATATCGAAAATAAACTCCTTTTCAAATTTCTTAAAACCTCGGGTATATTGATTGTTGCTGTTGGAATTGGTTTGCTGCCGTCGTTTTCAAATCTTTACACTACTTATGAATACGGTAAATACTCAACACGAGGAAAATCTGAATTAACCATAGCTCCCTCAGATGTAGAAAATGTGAAACAAACTACAACAGATGCGCTTGAACCCTGGTATATAACTCAATATGACATGAGTGTAGGCGAAACCTGGTCCGTTATTATTCCTAATGTTAAAGGTGGAACCGCCGATTACATAGGCAACAAAAAAGACATTATGGAGAATGTTGAACCACAATTTAAGGAACCGGTTGGCCAACAATCTACTTATTGGGGAGAGCAGAATTTTTCGGGCGGTGCAATTTATTTTGGTGCTACTGTTTTTGTTCTATTTATCCTCGGACTGATCTTCATAAAAGATCCGATCAAATGGGCATTTTTAGGGGCTACTATTTTAGCAGTGGTTCTATCGTGGAAATATGGGAGCGTCCTTTCTTTTTTCATAGACCATTTTCCATTATTCAATAAATTCAGGGATACTAAAGGGATGCTGATGCTAGTGCAGATTTCTTTCCCATTCGTAGGTTTGCTATTCCTTAGAGAGATTTTTACCCGGTCGATAGATAAGAAAAAGCTTTTATATGCCCTTCTTGCCATTAATGGATTGTTATTACTTTTCTTAGCCTTGCCCGCTACTTTTTTTGATTTTATAACTACCCAGGAGTCTAATGGCTTTAATAAACAGATAGCTCAAAATCCTCAATACACAGATCAAATAAACACTTTTATATCAGAACTTGAAAAGGCACGTATTGCTATATTCAGGAAAGATACCTTACGCAGTTTGCTTTTTGCATTAGCTATGGGTGGTTTGGTCTTTGCCTTTGTGGGCGGAAAATTAAAAAAGAATTACTTTATTATAACTGTTGGCTTACTTATACTGATTGATTTGTGGGCTGTGGATAAACGTTATTTGAATAACGAAGAGTCAGGCAGTGGTTACAAGAGTTGGGTCGACAAACAGCAATTCAGTAATCCGTATCGTGCTTCAGCAGCAGACTATGCCATACTCAATAACGAACTAGGGCAGAACCCGGCATTACGCCAAAAGATTGACGAAGCTGTGAAACAGGATTTAACCAAAATTAATCCTAAAGATAATGTTGACATTCAGAAAGAAAGGCTCACATTCAGTGAATTAGGCTTTAACACTAATTACAGGGTGCTCACACTACCTGACCCGTTTAGCAATGGGGAAGTTTCTTATTTTCATAAATCGCTGGGCGGATATAATGGCGCTAAACTAAAAAAATACCAGGAGTTAATCGATTTTTATCTCGGTCCTGAAATCAATGCTTTTTATAACTCATTAAGGGACAGTACAATAACTATGCAAAAGATTGATTATGAGCTTAGGTATAAAATGCCTGTTTTAAACATGTTGAATACCAGGTATATCATGTATAATCCCAGTAGTGCGCCATTTATTAATACTAATGGAAATGGCAATGCATGGTTTGTTAAAGCAATTCAATATGCTGATAATGCTAATGATGAAATGTTATCATTGGGGAAAGTGAACTTGAAAAGTACCGCAGTTATTAACACAAAATATAAAGCGGAAGTTCAGCCTTTTCAGTTTGATTCCACGGCTTCGATAAAGCAAACATCATACAAGACAAATGATCTCGTGTATGAATGTAAATCGGGCAAGCCACAACTGGTTGTTTTTTCCGAAATATATTATCCCAAAGGTTGGGATGCTTTTATCGATGGGAAAAAAGCTACCTGCTTTAGTGCTAATTATCTGCTGAGAGCAATGAACGTGCCGGCTGGAACCCATGCCATTGAGTTTAAATTCGAACCTCGGTCATATGCTGTTGGAGAAAATATTTCAAAAGCCAGTTCAATTATTTTGATTATACTTTTATTTGGCGCTGCATCCTTTGGGATTTACAAAAAAGTGAAAGAATAGGAGGGGTTGACGCTTTTGCAATATGCAGAGAAAAATAATTTTTGCGACTAATAATCCTCATAAGCTGGAGGAAATCCAGAATTTGTTAGGGAGTCATTTTTCTTTAATGAGCTTAAAGGAACTTGGTTTTACCGGTGATATCCCTGAAAATAAACCTACTTTGGAAGGTAATGCGCTTGAAAAAGCAAGATACATTTTTGAACGATATAACCTGCCTTGTTTTGCTGATGATACCGGTTTGGAAATAGAAGCGCTGCATGGCGATCCTGGTGTCTATTCTGCCCGATATGCAGGGTCCATTGAAACTTTCGGAGCAGAAGATAAACGTTCGGAGGCTAATATGATAAAGGTATTGAATAAACTAAAGGATATTACTGATCGTAAGGCTCGCTTCCGTACTGTAATTGCTTACATCGAAGATAATAAGGAATATTTTTTCGAAGGAATGATGATCGGAACCATTACCACAGAAAAAAGGGGCACCGGCGGTTTTGGCTACGATCCGATATTTGTTCCGGATGGGTCGCAGCTTACCTTTGCAGAAATGCCTTTGTCTGAAAAAAATAAAATAAGCCACAGGGCGCGAGCTTTTTCCAAATTTGTTGAGTTTATGATAAATTCGAAAAGTCACCCGGATACAAAATAACAACTTGTAATTTGCGTTTTTATTGATAACCATGTTGCGATGAAAAAGGCTCTCATAATTATTCTGTATGTTTTGCTGGCATTTCAGCTTAGTGGACAAATACCGGTGGGAGCCTGGCGTGATCATTTGCCATATAACCATTGCAAAAAGGTAGTTAAAATCGGCACCAAATTGTTTTGTGCAACTTCCTTTAATGCATTTACTTACGATACCCGCGATAACAGTCTTCAAAAACTGTCCAAAATAACCGGTTTATCCGATATTGGCATTAGTACGATGGATTATAATGCTGAAAAAAACATTTTGCTGATTGCCTACGACGACGGTAATATTGATCTGGTCAAAAATTATGTGGTAACTAATATTGCTGTTATTCAACAACAAATAATGACAGGTTCAAAAAAAGTTGGGAATATTCTTTTTCGGGGCAATTTTGCTTATTTATCTTATCCCTTTGGAATTGTAGCACTTGATTTGGATAGACTTGAAATTAAAGATACCTACCCAATAGGTGAAGCTGGCCTTACTTATGAGGTATTTGCAATTACAACAGATAATCAATATTTCTATGTTGCCACCTCGAAGGGGATTTTTAAAGCTGATGTAAATGATCCTTTACTGGTCAACTATGCCGAGTGGCATCGCGATGCAACAATCCCTAACAATACCGGGAAATTCAGTCTTTTAGCTTCTTTTAGCGGAAAAATTTTGGCCAATTTTAGCGGAGCAAGCGACAATACAAATACAGATACGCTATATTATCTCGAAAATAATGCCTGGAGAAAGTTACTTCCCGGGCAAAATCAACAAAAAACAGAGATCAGACAGTCGGGCAGTCAACTCACCGTTGCCAGTCTTCGTCACCTTTATATTTTAAATAACAATTTGGAAGATACTTCCACCATTGACGATTATAGTTTCACTTATGCCAGCCCCAATAGTGCAATGATAGATGGCGATGGTAACTTATGGATTGCCGACAATCAAATAGGATTAGTTTTAAAGAAGGCAAATTCATCAACTTATCAAGCCTATTATCCTAATGGTCCCCAATCTGAGCATGTTAAGAGCATGCTTTATGCGAATAAAACGATATATGTTACAGGAGGAGGAACTAGTGCCTCATTGGGACCGCTTTATTTCAGTGCTGAATTTTTTCAGTTCAGTAATGAAAACTGGACGAGCTATCGCAATGACAATGCTTCTGACTATAATGTTTTGGTACCCGATCCGTTGGATCCACAGAAATTATACGTTGGTGCCTGGGGGGGCGGAGTTTTTTCTTATCAAAATGGTAAACTAGCCAAGCATTACACAGATACAAATAGTACGCTACGCACCAACATTGCAGGATCCTCTTCCTTTTGCATCGGAGGCTTGGTGTTTGATGCAGACCATAATCTTTGGGTAGCTCAGGGAGGAGTGAGCGCACCAATCTCTGTACTTAATTCCAGTGGAAAATGGACAAGTTTATCCTGGAATGCATATTTAGGCACTTCTGCGCTTGGTCAAATCTACATCGACCAGAACAAACAATTCTGGGTACCATTACAACCCAGCAACGGATTGTTTGTTTTTGATCCCAAAGGTACCATCGACAACGAAAAGGATGACTTAAAGCTTAAATTCAAACCCAAAAGCCTCTATGGCGATGTAATAAGTAATATTTATTGTGTTACCGGAGATCGCGATGGGTATGTATGGGTTGGTACCGATCATGGGCCTGTGTTTTACTCGAATCCACAAGGAGTACTTGCAGGTGCGACAGATGGTAACCAGGTTAATATACCACGTAACGATGGTTCTGGCTTAGGAGATGCTTTGTTGGGGTCTGAAACAATCAATAGTATTACTGTGGATGGCGCTAACCGTAAATGGTTTGGTACCCAAAAAGGTGGTGCATTTTTGTTCTCACCTGACGGACTTAAAGAAATTCATCATTTTAATTCTGATAACAGTCCCATCTTTTCAAATAACATACTTAGCATAGCGATCGATGAACTTACCGGAGAAGTTTTTTTTGGGACCGATAAAGGCATTATAAGCTACAGGGAAAAAGCTACCACACCCAATGAGGATTTTACCAATGTTTACACTTTTCCGAATCCTGTTCGGGAAAACTATCACGGCGATATTATCATAAGCGGGTTAATAGAAAATACTCACGTTAAGATTACAGATATCTCCGGTAATTTGGTATTTCAAACTAAATCGTTGGGTGGTCAAGCTGTTTGGAACGGTAATACGGGTGGAGGAAGACGAGTAGCGACCGGCGTTTATTTGGTATTTTGCAGCAACGATGATGGCTCTAAAACTTTTGTAACCAAAATTTTGGTGATTCACTGATTACAACTCAAACCTGATGACCAAAAATAATCAGTTCGCGGATTATTTTATACTTCTTTTGATACTATTAATTGCCATGTGGCAATTAGTTACCGGCATAGCAATAATGAAGTGGGATGCCATGGATATTTATTTGCCATGGAAAAACTTTATCGGTGAATCTATCAACAATGGGATGTTACCGTTGTGGAATCCCTTTATGAATTCCGGCTTTGCTCAAATGGGCGACCCTAACACATGGTATCCGGTTAGCTGGGTGCTATCCGTGTTGGGGAAATATAATATTTATGCCATTCATTTCGAATATTTATTGCACTTATACATTGCTGGAATTGGTTTTTATAAGGTTACACAACTATATTCCATGTCGCGTGCCACACGAATTATTGTTGCTGCGGCTTATATGCTTTCCGGATTTCTGATTGGTAATGCCCAGCACACAGGTTGGATCATCAGTGCTGCCTGGTTTCCATTTATCTATTATTATTTTGTTCAGTTATACAGAAAACCAGGGTATATTGATGCGTTGAAATTGGGATTTTGTTCTTTTATGATGTTTTCGGGAGGTTATCCAGGTATATTTATAGTTGCATTTTATACAATTTTTGTTTTTTTTATTTATGATCTGTTTCGCTTATTGATAGCCAGGGATTTTAAGAAAGTTACCCGGTGGTTATTACCGGTTGCATTATCTGCATTTGTTTTCTTTCTGTTAAGCGCCGTTGTTTTAATTGGTTCCCTGGATCTTAAATCGCATATCACCAGAGGAGCAGGTTTGGTCTTCGACAACAGCAATTGGGGGGTTTTAACCGGATCGTTGACTCCCAAGGCATTAATGACATTTGTTTTCCCTTATACGGACAGCTTCAATAACCAGGATTATTGGGGAACAGATTTTTCACTGGTAAATTGCTACATAGGTATTATTCCCTTGTTATTGTTGATTTTCGTAAATATTCAAAAAAATATTTCATTCCACATAAGACTTCTTTCAATCATAGGCTTACTATTTCTTCTTACCGCTTTTGCGCAAATTTTTCCCTTTCGTAAGTGGTTATTCCTGTTTTTACCATTGATGGATTTATTTCGGTTTTCAGCATTATTCCGCATGTTTGCCATTTTTTTCTTTCTATTGGCAGCTGGATATGGGCTCGATCTGGTTTTTACAAACGAAAAGACGAACCGGAAGTTTTTAAACTATCTTAAAATAATACTGGTAATTCTTGGATTAGTGCTGGTTGTTCTGATTTTCCATGTTGAAAAATGGCAGTTCAAACAGTTGCTGGGAGGAAATTTTTCAGGATTTGATAAGATTGCCGGCATAAAGGAAAAGATACTTTTACAAGGATTCATACAAACAGGTATGGTAGCGCTACTTTATTTGAGTTTCAGATATCGACTCAAAAATTTAATTTTTTTTGTTGTTTTGATTGGCTGTACTGATTTGATTTTGTGTACACAGATGAATTTATATGCTACTGTAGTTCATAACTTCTCTGCGCGTAAGGTGAATAGTGCATTTTCAGATTTTCCCCAGGATTATCCTTTGCCATCTCTTACTTTGCCTATGAGTAAAACAAGTACGGATGAACTCAGAGGTACCATTCCCTATTTATCGCAAAACCTGGCTATTTATCATAAAATACCCTCCTGTGATGGTAATAGCCCTTATGGATTGTACAACCAGGGGAAAGCCTTGAAAAATAAGACCTACGATGCAATCATTAATAACCCTCTATTATTTCTTGCCACTTTTGCGAATAAGCAAGCGATTGTTGATACCAATACCATTGATAGAAAGTCCTACGAAAAGATTACTATTACTGCGTTTAATCCTAATCTGTTAAAGGCAAAAGTAGAAGCCGTTAAACCTGGCGTACTGGTTTTGCTGCAAAACTATTATCCGTATTGGAAGGCAACCGTGAATGGCAAAGAGCGATTGATATTGGAAACTAACGACACATTTATGGCCATTCCAATAGACAAAGGAGTTAGCAGTGTTACATTTGAATTCAAACCTGTAAAAGTCATCTTTGCTTTTTATTTGAGTTTCGGCAGCCTATTATTATTGATTATCTTTTTCACTGTATTGGTTGTGAAGCAACAAGTAAAGGGAAGAAAATATGTGCAGTTGGGTTTTACCGGATTCTCTGTGTTTATGTTTGCTTTGTTTGTCACGCTTAACTTATACGGCCGTCAGACAAACAAAGATATCTACAGAACCTTTAAGGATAGGCTATCCGCGCAAGACTGCAAAAAAGGAGTAACTAAATATATTTTCAACGTCGATGACCCTAAAGGACTAATTACTAAAGATATTACCTATATACAAATCAATTCACGAATTGATGTTGGGCAATTGATTACCCTTTTGGATACCTGCAGCGAAAAAGATATTTTTTATGCCCAGATCAATAAAATCAAGTATCCGGAAGTAAAAGCGATAATCACTGATTTTTATCCTCACGTTATAAATGAACAGAATTTTGGGAATGCATATTACATACATGCATCAAAGCCGGTTGGGGTAAAAGACATAAGCAACTTATTATCCTTCAATGATTTTGAAAAAGGCTATCCGAACTGGTCTAAATCCAATCAGGTAGATTCGTCGGTTGCCTATTCCGGGAAAAGATGTTTCAGGTTAGATTCCATTAATTTTTATAGTCCGGCTTTTGCAATGAAATTCTCAGACATTTCCCAAAATAAGAATTGTGTTTTTAAAATTTCATTATACACGAAATTTGAACAAGGTGCTTCACCTGTAATTGTTTTTTCTACCCGGCGAAAAGATAAAAACGTGATGTGGGTTGGCGAAAATGTGAATAGATACTTTACACAAGCTGTTACATGGCGTAAAGTTTATTTCCTGAAGGAAGCAGATTCAAGTGTAGAACCAAATGATTTTGTAGAAATATATGTTTGGAATACCGGCAAAAAGAAAGTTTGGATCGATGATTTTAAAATTGAGCTCCTAAAATAATTTATTTATTGACAGGTTGAAACTTTCGGAGCCTTACAAAGTTAGGTATACGCTAAAAACATCACAAAAGACAAATAAATTTTTATCTTTGTTGTGCAGCAGATTAAACAATTTTTTTAGCCTTTTATTTAAATTTTTTGATTGTTCGTATAGAACACCAAATCAATTACTTTCTTAGTGCAAGTGAGGATAGGTTTCTTTTATGAATATTCAATATGAATTTATTACCTTAAAATTATAGTACATGAAACAAGTGGTTATTGGTGTAGATATCGGTGGAACCTCAAGCAAGTATGGGTTAGTTGACATAGAAGGGAACGTTCTGGCAGAAGGCTCTATTTGTACTGATATTTATGATACTGCTGAAGATTTTCAAAAAGGTCTTTATGAAGCGATTGAAAAGACCATTGCACCTATAAAAAACACTATTGAGATTAAAGGGGTTGGTTTTGGTGCTCCAAATGCCAATTTTTACAAAGGTACCATCGAAAACGCTGCAAACCTGAAATGGAAAGGGGTTGTTTATTTTGCAGACTTGTTTAAGAAATATTTCAACGTTCCGGTTGTATTAACCAATGATGCCAATGCAGCCGCAATTGGAGAAGGCCTTTACGGAGGTGCCAAAGGGATGAACGATTATATTATCATTACCCTTGGAACAGGATTGGGCAGTGGCATTGTGGCCAATGGTAAATTGATTTACGGTTTTGATGGTTTTGCCGGCGAACTCGGACACACCATTGTTGTACCTGATGGTAGGCAGTGCGGTTGTGGCAGGAAAGGTTGTTTGGAAAATTATGCAAGCGCCACCGGTATAAAGCGTACGGCTTTTGAGCTCATGTGTAATATGATGGTAGAAAGCGAATTGCGCAAATATAATTATCGTGATCTTACTTCGGAAAAAATTTACGAAGCAGCCAAAAACAACGATCCTATCGCGCTAAAGGCGTTTGAATACACAGGTACTGTACTTGGAACACAACTATCTAATGCCGCAGCTTATACAACTCCGGAAGCTATTTTTCTTTTTGGAGGTTTGGCTAAGGCTGGAGAACTGCTTTTTAAACCTACGCGTGAAAGTTTTGAGGAACATTTATTACCTATTTACAAAAACAAAATTAAGATACTTCCCTCTGGATTACAGGATAAAAACATCGCTGTACTTGGTGCCGCAGCTTTGATTTGGAAAGAATTAGAAAAATAATCGGTCTTTGCCTTCTCAGATGTCTAAACCTAATTACTACAGCTATGAATTCTAGAACTACTATTAACTTATTCCTCGGGAGTAAGACTTTAGCCATCTCCGGTGTTTCAAGAAACCCGCAAAAATTTGGTAATATGCTTTTCCGGACACTCAAAGGAAAAGGTTTTCAGGTTTTTCCGGTTAATCCCAATGCAGATTCTATTGATGGAGATACCTGTTATCATTCTTTAAACGATCTTCCCTCAGAAGTTTCAACGTTATTAATTGCAAATCATAAACGGGATACGGCTGAAATTATGAAAGCAGCTATTGAGAAAGGCTTCAGGCACATTTGGATTCAACGTGGGTGCGAATCAGAGGAAGCATTGCAATTGGCCCATGAAAACAATATCAATTTGGTCTGTAAGTCTTGTTTCCTTATGTACGCTAACCCTCAAGGGATACATAAATTTCACCAAACATTTGCCAAGTGGTTTGGTTCATACCACGAATAACTGCGGACATTGAGCGGAGACTTAGCCAGCCCTGGATGCACCCCGGACATTGAGCGTAGTCGAAATGTCATAGTCGAAAGGACTGTGTTTATGCATATTGAGTACAATCGGAACAATAACCAAAACGTTATTTAAGCTTACTAATCACCTCTTCAAATTGATTTATACTTTGCTCCCATGAGTGAGCTTGTTTGTGGTATTCTGAGGCTTCTCCGGCTAAATTTTTATACAGCACCGGATTGTCGAGCAGCTCATCAATAATGGTTTGCAAAACATAAACTACTTCGGGTTTGAATAACTTTCCCATTTTGGCAGGAATAATATAGCTATTACCACCTCCTGAGGAAGCCACAACGGGAATACCATGGGTGAGGGCATCAACAACTTCTTTACTATACGCCTCAAAATTTACCGGATGAATAAATAAATCAGCACTTAAATAGGCGTCGGATAAGGCTTTGCCCGATAATGCCGGATGAAGCATTATTTTGTTCTGCAGCTCGCATCGACGAATCAGTACCTGCAACTCCTTGACATAATCCGCGTCTAAAGTTAGGTTGCCGTAACAATGAAGTTGCCAGTCCTTACCTTTGAGCGCAGTAAGTGCTTTAATCATGTTTACATGACCATTTAGTCGCACAAAATCCGCCACACTGAGCAATGCGGATGGACTTTCAGGGTAATTCCCTTTTAACGGAAAATGATCAACGCCGGGAATAACCGTGACCACCTTATTTTTATCAATGCCTTCTCTGATAAGTGCTGATGAAGCATAGGTATTAGAGGCTATGAATTTCAATGCATAAGGTTGGGCTCTTCGTTCCAAATCCAAAATCATCTCTCTTTGATATGCAGTTAAGTTCTCATCGGATGTAAAGGTAACATGGATGAGTGCAAAAACCGGATTTTGTTTATAAAGGTTTTGCAAAATTTCAGGGATAGCCCCAAAGATTGTGTTATCGATGACAACAGGTTCTGCCTGGGGGATCGTTTCAACTATTTGTTTGCATCGTAAAAGGCTTTGTTCTGAAAAAAATGGGAAATCTTCCGGAAGGCTATGGATACTCACCTGGTGACCATTTGCCTTCAATCCCTCTGCTATCCTGTTACTATAC
Source organism: uncultured Bacteroidales bacterium (assembly GCA_964478555.1). Taxonomy (GTDB): domain Bacteria; phylum Bacteroidota; class Bacteroidia; order Bacteroidales; family JAAUTT01; genus JAAUTT01. The sequence goes on from CAYZNC010000054.1 coordinate 20,468, forward strand.
ACGTTACCGTGGGAGAGGAGAGGGGCATTTTCTGAGATCAGAAAGTGAATATTCATATCGAATTTTATTGAATTTCTTTTCGGTGGGGTTAAAGATAACATTTAATCAAAAAAATTCATAATTTGCGATTCACCTGAATCAAGGGTCAGGCATTGCTGATGATTGCTGGTAAATAAGTTGGATTGTTAAATTTATTTAGGAAAAAGGTAACGGTTTATTGATTCAGCTAATTTTTGTTCAGATTTGTTTAATGTATAACATGATTTGCGGTGATCGTAAATTCAGTTGCAAAGTTTAAAAGGTCTCATAATTTTATTTAAAAAACTTTAATAAATGAGAAATCGTACAGCTTTTCCTCCTGTCTTCTGGACAGCCAATACCATCGAAATATTCGAGCGTTTTGCGTATTATGGAATTTTCATGGGGTTTGGCATATACATGGAAAATTTGCATTTTTCGGATGCAAAGATCGGTATAGTCCAAAGCCTGTTTTTGATGCTATCATATCTTATTCCCGTCATTTCGGGAACTTTCGCGGACCGGTACGGGTTTAAGAAAATCTTTCTGGTTTCCTATCTTATTTATTTACCCGCTATTCTATCGCTGTTATTGACACATACTTATTCCGGTATTCTCCTTGCCATGTCGAGCATTGGTTTTGCAGCGGGGATATTTAAACCGCTTGTTATGGCCACTATCCGGTCGGTTACTGATAAAACCAATAAGACACGGGGTTTTGGGATATTTTATATGATGGTCAACATTGGGGCCTCCCTGGGACCTGTGCTTTTAGGAAAGTTACGGGTTATTTCGTATCAGTATTCTTTTATTATTGCTGCCTGTGCCATAGGGGTTATGTTTCTGATTACCTTATTTTTTTACAAAGAGCCTCAACGCGAAATACAAGGCGAAACCCTTGGGAAAAGGGTCAGAGAATTGAGGACAGTATTGTGGGATTCTAAATTTGCAGTGTTCCTGATTCTCATTGGCTTGTTTTTTTGGCTCCCATTATGGGCCTTCTTTGAATTACTGGCACGGTACGTAAATTTCAATATAGACAATGCTACCCTTTATCATGATATTAAAAAAGTGCTCGGAAGCGGAGTGGCCAATTTCATTTCAAATGTGGATGAAAAAGGCGTCCGCCATATTTTGGGCGAAACCATAGCACATGATGGTTATGTGATTATTATTTTTCAACTTCTGGTTTCTACGGTTAGTGAAAAATTTAAGCCTTTGTCCTCGTTTATCTGGGGTTTGGTGATCACTGCAGTTGGTTTTGTGTTTTTAGGCCTGGCTGGTGTGTGGGCACCTTCATTAGTGTTCCTTGGAATAATATTATTTGCTGTGGGAGAAATGACTTGTTCACCACGCATTCAGGAATACATAGGTTGGATTGCACCCAAAGAAAAGGCCGGATTATATTTGGGGGCGAATAATTTAGCTGTGTGCCTGGGTGCTGCGTTTAGCGGAGTTATTTACAATTCGATATTCGGTTATTTTAAAAGCATAAATCACGCGGAATATGTATGGTATACTTTGGCCGCACATTGCATTGTTGGAGCTTTAGTCATCTATGCCTTTACAAAAACTTTGGGTGAGTTTAAAGAACTGGAAGCGTAAACGAATTAAATAGGGGATTATAAAATTATGAATCAAGACCAAATTAATCAACTCAAACAAGCATTTGAACTTTCGCCAGATAACCAGGTATTGCAATTATTATATTTCAATGCATTAATAGAGGCATACAAATGGGTTGAAGCCGAAGAAATCATCAAAATCATTGTTCAAAATAACCCCAATAACCATGAATATCTGTTCGAATATTGTAAAGTATTATACCATTTGAATAAGGTGTCGCAGGGAATTTTAATACTCGAAAACATCATTGGAAAAACCGATAATTCATCTTCCACCTATAAACTAATCATTCAGCTTTATTTAAAAGAGAACGATTATAATGCCGCGTTGAAATACTATAGGAAATTACTGGCCATATATCCTCAATTTTCAGATAGTGAATTAGATCCAGTATTTGAAAAAGAGAAGCAAGTATCGCAACAGGAAGACGCGCCGGAGAGATTGATTAAACTCTCTACCATTCCGGAGCAAGCTAGTCCTGTTATTCCTTTGGAAAAACCCGGCATATCATTTAAGGACGTCGGTGGCATGGCTTCGGTGAAGGAAAATATCGCCATGAAAATAATCAACCCCATTAAGCATGCGGAACTTTTCAAACAATACGGGAAAAAGATTGGTGGAGGAATACTTTTATATGGTCCTCCTGGGTGCGGGAAAACGCTTATAGCGAAGGCGACAGCGGGCGAGATTGAAGCTTCTTTTTTGTCGGTCGGCATTAACGATGTTTTAGACATGTATTTGGGGCAAAGTGAAAAACAACTTCATCAGATATTTGAACACGCAAGAAAGAACACCCCCACCGTACTGTTTTTTGATGAGGTTGATGCGCTAGGTGCCAGTAGAAACGATATGCGTAACAATGCCGGAAGAAATATTATCAATCAGTTTCTTCAGGAATTGGATGGAATAGATACCACAAATGATGGCATACTGGTACTTGGTGCAACTAATGCTCCATGGTATATCGACAATGCTTTTAAACGCCCGGGACGGTTTGATAGAATTATTTTTATTCCTCCTCCCGATGTTTTAGCAAGAATTGAAATACTAACTATTCAGCTTCAGGGTAAACCCATGATGGAGGTTGATATTGAATCGATTGCAAAACGAGCCGTTGATTTTACCGGGGCAGATTTAAAAGCTTTGGTTGATACAACCATTGAAGAAAAGCTTCAAAAAATTATTACAACCGGGAAAGAAAGTCCTATCAATACCAAAGATTTCTTATCTGTTATAAAGCAAATCAAACCATCGTCGAAAGAATGGTTCGAAACCGCTAAAAACTATGCCATTTATTCGAATCAAAGCGGTCTTTACGACGATATTCTAACTTACCTTAAGATTAAATGATGAGCGAACTTTACAGAATTCAATTGTTGCTGAAGCAGAACAAATATGATTTAGCGGAAAAAGAAATAAAGAGAGCACTCCTTGAGAATCCTAACAGTAGCGAATCATTTTCATTCCTGGCATTGGCATATCTGGGCTTAAAGAAAAATGCCGAAGCTATAGAAGCTGCTAAAAAAGGCGTTGGTTTGAGTCCTTATTCAGGTTTTGCTTTATATATATTGTCAAGATGCTATATTAATAATGACCAGGTGCAAAAAGCGGAGGAGACTATCCTAAATGCATTGCAGATCGATCCGAATGATGAAGATTATTTGTGTACTTATGCAGTCATTCTTAACGATTTAAATAAGAAGGAAGATGCGCTTGAAGCCATTAACAGAGCGCTCCAAAATAACGCCGAGCACGCGGATTCTAAAAAGATAAAAACTATTATTCTTCGGGGACTTGGTCGTTATCAGGAAGCTGAAAAACTTGCGGATGAAGCAGTTGCAGAAAACCCGGAAGATGCCATGTCATTTGCAGTAAAAGGTTGGGCCTCGCTTGACTCAGGTAAGCCAAAAGATGCCTTAATGTATTTCAGATCGGCGGTTATGCTGGATCCAAACAGCGAATATGCAAAATCGGGTATGGTAATGGCTTACAAGGCACAAAATAAGTTATTCAATATGTTTTACTTATTTTATAACTGGGTTAATCACTTATCATCAGGTGTGAGATGGGGACTGATCATCGGGGTATTTATTCTGGTGCGTATCATTAATAAAATAGGTAATTCAGATTCCGGGTTTGCTCCCTTTTTCAATGTTTTACTGGTCGGTTATGTAATTTTTGTTTTTCTTTCATGGACCATTAATCCCATTTTTAACATTTTCCTTCGCTTTAATAAATTCACCAAATATGCCCTGAACAAAGGGCAGATTATTGCTTCTAATGTGATGTGCGGCCTTATAATTTCAGCGCTAGCTCAATATGTTTTAAGTTTGGTTACAGGGTATCCGTTAACTGGGGCTATTGGCTCACTCTTTTTAACGTTACCCACGGCATCTGCTTTTAATCGTTGGGATACCAAGGCTTTTATGGGTCACTTGATATACTGCATAGCGCTTTTATTTATTTTAGCGCTATCGGTTGCCACCTCATTTAATGGCCCGAATTCCATAACCGGAACTAGCTGGTTAATATTTCTTGTTGGGGTAGTTGGTTATACCTGGTATGTTCAGTTTAGAAAAAATTAGAGGGTAATATTTTGAGACGGATTTGCTCGACCAACCAATGAGTATATTGAGAAAATAAGAATAGCGTCTTAAAACAACAAACCCCTTATAATTTCACAACTATAAGGGGTGGTACCCGGAGCCGGGATCGAACCGGCACGAGGGTGAGCTCACTGGTGTTTGAGACCAGCGCGTCTACCAATTCCGCCATCCGGGCA